>CAMRAP010000206.1 GCA_947039985.1 uncultured Odoribacter sp. | reverse complement strand
AGATTTTTGCAGTATTGCTCGTCCTTTTTTACCCTCCCCATCAAGAGAGTGAGTATCAGTTCCTGCAATAAGACGAAGTCCAGTAGCTTCACTAAGCTTTAACATACTCTTATTGTATATCAACTGTTTTTCATCTAGATGGTGTTGTACTTCTAAAAAACATCTATGAGAATTGGTCTTTAAAAACTTTATAAACTGTCTCTGTACTGTTTCATCCCCTTTCCCCAACACACCGCCAATACAAGCTGTCGTCAACAAAATATTATCCGATGTTTGAAATAACTCCCCAAAGGAGATGCGCGGCGAATGATAAAAGTGATTATCTTTGCGATCGAAGGAATTTGTAACCAATTGGTTCAACTCCAAAAAACCCTTATGATTTTTGGCCAGTAGAATGCAGTGGTAATTGTCACGAATCTTTTCTCCTAAATCTGCTGTAATATACATTTCGATACCATGAATGTACTTCATGCCCGCCTTTTCTATGGCGCATTTTTTTTGGTACCATCCATATGTATTGCCGTGTTCAGAAAATGCCATAGCTGTCATTCCGCATTCCGCAGCCTTTTCTACATAGCTGTTATATTTACTTACGCTATCAACAAGGCCTTTTTTATTACTGAAATCGGAGTGCAGGTGGTAAAGACAGTAATTACCTCCCTTGGTGACATTAACATTTTCTCCTCCCATTGAGTCTTTTATCTTATCGATAATAAAGCCTCCTTTCATATAGGGAATTCCACGTGTCTCGCCCTGCATCCACTGGGCTCATTTTATCTTCCAATAAGTCATCTTTATCCCAGATATACTCAACTTTCACATAACGCTTTAACCTTTTAATATTTTCATCTTCTCGGATGATAACCCCTTTGTCTAGGGCAAAAACAACTTTACATCCCAGCTTTGCAAGAATTTTAAGCTGATACGGATTTACATGAGATGTGAGCAATGCAATGGTATTATGTATCCCCCACGAATCTGCAATCATAACAGATTTGGCACCCTCAAAAATGATAACCTCCTTTGTCATTTGTATAAACTCCAGATTTTCTACCAGTGCGTAAAGTGTGTCTAAAATTCCCAATGGTTTAAAATAGGTATACTTCCTCAGCTTTTTCTCTTTCCACTGTGGGTCAATGGTTCGACCAGATACATTGATTATTTTTCCGTCTATATTCCGTATGGGGTACACAATCCTGTCTGAAAAATCATCATAGCACACTTGGAATCGATTCAACGAATCATTAGTAATTCCTTCCTCGCGCCACGAAGCAAGTTTTTCATCACATTTTCGGTATCTTTGCATATAATCATCAGGCAGAATACTGGACTTAGATGTTTTATTTTGCTTCTTCTTTGGAGCAAACCGTTTCGCAACCAAAAACGCCTCCATTTTCCGCCTAGTTTCTGTAAGTCCGCTTTCTCCAACATACTTCCGTAAAATATCCCCAGCTTCTCCACTGCTACAATGGTAATAAGCTTTGATAAAGCTAAGTACATTACCACCTTTGCCAGAAGAAAAATCATAAAAGAGGTTGAGTTCTGTATTTACAGAGAATGATGGGGTCCCCTCTTGTTTTAGAGGGGACAACGCCCATTGTTCTCCATTCTTTTCTTCAAACTCTGCAAATTGGGAAATATATGCAAGGATATCAGTGGCATCAACCAGTTCAGATAGTGTCACACCATCACCTCCATAGGATTTAGATTATGTTATTAGGCTAGAATGGCACTTGTGGTATATGCTGTTTGGCTTGCTCATACAATATATGATTGCCGTCGAACAGAAGATCTATGTACTCATCAGGTGCCATTTGCATTCCATTGCGATTTACCGTGACTCTTAACTTCTTATTGCCACACTCTGCGCCGTCTGCTTCGATTTCATCAGGTTTTTTATCAGAAATCATAGCAATTGTGGATGCATTTCTTGCAATTTTGGCACTATCCGCAAGTTTTCCAGAAATAGTAGCTTGTGCAGCGCCTATGCCAGCAATATTCATATCCCCACAAATTTGGTTTTTAATCATGTCAACAAATCTACCTAACTCTTGATAGCTATCAAAAGCGTCCCCATCACCCTTCCCTTTGAAATAGTCTACAATTAGCACATCAATATCCTGTGTATGCTTCACTTTTTTTATTGAAGTATAAATACTTTGCTGGTCAAACATGGGGATATAAATATGCGTAAACTTTCTGGTTTTCATCCACTCTTTTCCAGCCATAATGCGACATTCCTCTTCTTCGCTATACCTTCCAGATGTCAGTCGTTTATAATCCACACCAGAAAGATGTGCCAAAACTCTTGCAGTAAACAGCCGAGTATTTAGCTCGCTATCAAGATAAAGCACAGCGTAGTCTTGTTTTAGCAAATCAATTGCACAATTGAGGAGCATCATGCTTTTCCCTTGTTTCTGTTCTGCACCAAATATGAATAGCTCGCCTCTCTCTATCGTGGCGTATTCATTTAACATAGGAAATTTAAACTGAATCCCTGCAAAACCTACTCCTTGGCGCTCTTTGATTTTATCCCAACAATCGTCTACAACTTCACTATATTGGGGAACATCGTTATTTGTTGAATATTCCATCATAATGTCGTCAAGAGATTCATATATCTTCTGCTCCAGCTCCTTTTCTGTGTCGTTTAAACACAACGCTTCACATTCTCTCAGACGTTTAAATAAGTCTCTCCTCAACGCGGCATCCAATACATTGTCGACCAGCAATTTATACTCTTGTGTGGAACGCCTAGCTAAAGTATCACTCATGTCGATAAAATCTTGCAGTTCGTCAATCTGTAATTCTGAAGCATAGCGTCTCATATTTTCAGAGGATTCCAGTACATTTATTATGTTATATGCATCAACTGTCCCAATGCCTTGTTGGGTCAATGTTTGAATGGCTAGATAAATATAAGCATTTTGTCTATCACAAAAATGGTTGGGCAAAAGGTTTTCTGAGTAAAATATGAACTCTGGTTTATGTATAAGAGATGCGATAATCCCAGATTCACTGGTGATATTGTTTATATCTTCGTATTTAATATTGTGCTACCTCCTTGAAAGATGATAATAGTCGCAATAATCTTGCATGTCACATAGATAACGGCATTTGAAATAATCCATTTTTGGCATAAAATCTTCCTCTTTTTCAATGCTTGTTATTTTCTCCTGAAACCAGGACATAGATTTCTCATATGATTCAATGGAGAAAGGTTCTTCTATTAGTACCTTTTTCCCAAAGCAATTAAAGCAAAGCTTTTGGGGGAATACGCCAAACTGTTTTTTAATGTACGTGCTATACAAATATAGCTGTATTAAATAC
>CAMRAP010000205.1 GCA_947039985.1 uncultured Odoribacter sp. | reverse complement strand
ACTGGAGTTCAGACGTGTGCTCTTCCGATCTTACACCAATTACTTCTGGTGCTGAAACAGCTACTCTATCACTAATTTTCACAGCATACCCCTCTTTTTCTAAGGTTTTATCTTTACGAAGCGACAAAATGAAATCACCTTTTTTTCCTTTACCTTCAGCAACTTGCATTATTTTTCCAAACATCTCCGCATAATCAGCAGCAAATGTTTTTGCAATATGCTGTAGCTCTTGATTTCCCTTTGGATATACAATACGAGCTTGCTCTGTTGGAATAAAAAATCCTTCTCCGCCCTTCCACTCTTTCAATTCTGGAATAACAAAAGGCTTAGGCTGAATATCAGCATAAACATTTAATCCTGCTACCATACAGAACAAGAATGTCACTAAAACACGATAAACTTTTTTCACTTCTTCAAATTTTAAATTAATATTCTCTTTCTACGTCGATACGTTTTTAATAATAAGCTCAAAAATAGTATAATTTTACAAAAACACCTACTCCATCTATTAAAATGATTCTGACTCTTTTGCCTGCTTTATCGACAGACCTATACGTTTACGATCCTTATCGACCTGCATCACTTTTACCATAACATGCTCATTCAAGGCTATTGCTTCTGACGGAGTAGAAATAAAACGATTGGCTATTTCAGAGATATGTACCAATCCATCTTGATGCACTCCAATATCAACAAAGGCACCAAAATTGGTTAAATTGGTAACAATACCGGGCAAAATCATCCCTTCGTACAAATCGTCTATTTTTGTAACTCCTTCAGCAAAACTAAATACCTTGGCAACAGAACGAGGATCACGCCTAGGCTTCTTTAGCTCTTGTATAATATCTTTTATCGTAATTAAACCGGTCTTGTCATCCACATAACGCTCAGCTACAATACGACTACAAAGGTCCTCATTCCCTATCAATTCTTTGATTTCAACTCCGATGTCTTTTGCTATTTTCTTCGCAATATAGTAAGATTCGGGATGTACGGCTGAATTATCCAACGGATTTTTAGCATCCTCAATTCGTAAGAAAGCTGCACACTGTTCAAATGCTTTTGCTCCCATTCGTTTTACTTTCTTGAGTTCATCACGACTTTTAAAAGCACCATTTTCACGCATATAAATCTCTACATTCTCAGCCAAAGTAGGACCAAGTCCAGAAACATGCATCAATAAATACTTTCCAGCCGTATTCACATTCACGCCTACCTTATTTACACAAGACTCAACCACTTGACCTAATGTCTCTTTTAATCTCCCTTGATCAACATCGTGTTGATACTGCCCTACGCCTATCGACTTCGGATCTATTTTTACCAATTCCGCCAAAGGATCTATTAAACGTCGACCGATAGAAACAGCTCCTCTTACAGTTATATCATATTCAGGAAACTCCTCTCGTCCAATCTTAGATGCAGAATAAACAGATGCTCCATTTTCATTGACAACAAACACCTGAACGGCACGATCAAAACGGAGGTCACGAATAAAGTTTTCTGTCTCTCGCCCAGCCGTTCCGTTTCCAATGGCAATTGCCTCAATCTTATACATTTCCACCAATTGTACAATCTTTGATCCCGCCTTCCGATATTCATTTTGCGGTGGATGTGGATATATATTTTCATTGTGTATGAGTTGACCTGCTGCATCTAAACAAACCACCTTACAGCCCGTTCTAAATCCTGGATCTATTCCTAAAACTCGTTTGCTACCTAAGGGTGGTGCTAATAAAAGTTGTCGTAAATTTTCAGCAAATACCTTTATTGATTCTTCATCAGCCTTTTGCTTGCCCAAAGACATATATTCCGTCTCTATAGATGGAAATAACAAACGCTTAAAAGAGTCTTTCAAGGCAATTTTCACCTGTTTTGCACTTTCATTATCCCCTTTCACAAATATACGTCCAAGACTATCCAAAGCCTCAGCCTCTTCTATTTCAAGTGATACTTTTAATATTCCCTCGGCTTCTCCTCTTCGAATCGCCAACATTCTATGCGAAGGACAACGTTTTAGCGCTTCCCTATAATTAAAATAGTCCGTATACTTTTCTCCCCCCGCTTCTTTCCCCTTCGCCACCTTCGAACAAATAAAAGCTTCCCTCTCCACAATCCGACGTATGCGATTACGTGCACCCTCTCTCTCACTCATCCATTCTGCCATAATATCACGTGCACCCTGCAAAGCTTCACCTTCATCCTTCACCTCACCTTTTACAAAACGAGTCAATTTAGCAACAATATCACCATTATCCTGCTGCATCAATATAGCAGCCAAAGGCTCTAAACCTTTCGCCTTAGCCTTAGAAGCGCGAGTCAACTTTTTCGGCTTATAAGGAAGATAAATATCTTCTAATGTTCGTATATCCGTACATATTTTGATCTGCTCTTCTAAATCAGCACTCAATTTCTCTTGCTGCCTGATACTATCCAAGACAGTACTTTTACGTTTTTCTAACTCTTGAAATTGTCCGTACAAAATTTTGATCTCTTCAATACAGACCTCATCCATATTACCAGTTCTCTCTTTCCTGTAACGAGCAATAAAAGGTATCGTAGCCCCTTCATCCAATAAATCTAATAAATTTTGGATAGCTTTACTATCACCGCCGTGCTTTTCCTGAACAAAACGAGCAGGATTAATATAATATTCCATCATAAAATAATTTAACTACATCCTTACAAAAGTAAGGAAATTACGTCGAAATAAATTACAACATACATAATTATATCTTTTTTCTTATTATCAGCAAAAAAACATTACAACAACTAGGATATTAAAATTATAGTTCTACCTTTGTACCCGAATTAGAGACGGGGCGTAGCGCAGCCCGGTAGCGCATCTGCTTTGGGAGCAGAGGGTCGCAGGTTCGAATCCTGTCGCCCCGACTAATGAAACCAGTTACGAAAGTAGCTGGTTTTTTTCTTTTTTAATAAAACACCGAAATAGCTGGGATATTTAAATTATAATTATACCTTTGTATCCGAATTAGAAACGGGGCGTAGCGCAGCCCGGTAGCGCATCTGCTTTGGGAGCAGAGGGTCGCAGGTTCGAATCCTGTCGCCCCGACTAATGAAACCAGTTACAAAAAGTAGCTGGTTTTTATTTTCTGTGATTTGGTATAGTTTTAGTTCTCCCTCTCACCGTTTGAGTTTTCTATATTTTGATGGAGAAAGTCCTATCTCTTTTGTAAATTGGCGAGTAAAATAGTAGGGATCTTTCAAACCAATTTTATAGCATATTTGATTCACCTTCATATCAGTTAAATCCAACATTCTACATGCCTCTTGCATTTTCAGTTGGATAATATAATTCATTGGTGTATCA
>CAMRAP010000204.1 GCA_947039985.1 uncultured Odoribacter sp. | reverse complement strand
TATTTGGATTTTTATGGTGGTCATGCTGTGATTTCCATTGGTCATAGTCACCCCGTTTATGTAAATAAAATTTCAGCCCAATTAAACCGCATCGGTTTCTATTCGAATGCGGTGATTAACTCTTTACAAATAGAATTGGCTGATCAGTTGGCTAAAACTTCAGGCTATTTGGATTATAATCTATTCCTATGTAATAGTGGCGCTGAGGCAAATGAAAATGCCTTGAAACTAGCTTCTTTTTTAAACGGAAGAAAAAAAGTTTTAGCTTTGAAAGCCTCTTTCCACGGCCGCACAAGTCTTGCCGTAGCAGCAACGAACAACCCAAGCATACAAGCGCCTATCAATCAATGTCACGATGTCACTTTTATTGATATCAACGACACCACTGCTTTAGCCACAGAATTAAACACAGGAGAGTATGCTGCTGTGATTATTGAAGGAATTCAAGGCGTGGGTGGTATTCGTGTGCCTAATGCAGATTTTTGGGCAATAGCACGCAAATGCTGTGATGAAACAGGTACTTTCTTGATTGCTGACGAAGTTCAGTCTGGATATGGACGTACGGGTAAATTCTTTGCACATCAATATGCAGATGTCAAAGCTGATATCATAAGCATGGCAAAAGGTATGGGAAATGGTTTCCCTATCGCTGGTTTATTATTAGCTCCAAGTATCCAAGCAACGAAAGGGATGCTAGGAACTACTTTTGGAGGAAGTCATTTAGCTTGTGCTGCTGCATTGGCTGTACTGGAGGTAATTAATAAAGAGTATCTGCTGAATAATGCTGCTGCACTCGGAAAATATTTAATCCAAGAGTTGAAAAAAGTAGAGGGAGTGACAGAGGTGAGAGGTGAAGGACTTATTATAGGAGTTGAAACAGGATTTCCTCAAGGAGAGGTTCGTAATCTACTCACTCATAAATATCATATAATGACTGGTTACAGCGGAAAACACACCTTGCGCCTATTGCCACCATTGGTTATTACCCGCAAAGAGTGTGACGAGTTTTTAAATGGCTTTCGGGAAATTATGGAGACTTTAAACAAAGGATAGTTATGATTCAAGTAATTAAGATTGGCGGCAAGCTAGTTGAAAATGACGACATATTAAACCGTTTATCGGATGAATTGTCAATAGCTTATCCAAACTGTGTATTGATACATGGAGGGGGTAGCATGGCTGGGCAATTAGCATCACGTCTAGGTATTGAAACTCGGATGCACGAAGGTAGACGCATTACAGACAAGGAAACTTTGGAAGTCGTTGTCATGGCGTATGCTGGTTTAGCAAACAAAAAGATTGTGGCTAAATTGCAAGCGAAAGGTGTCAGTGCATGTGGACTGTCAGGCTGTGATATGGGCGTTGTGCAAGCACATAAACGAGAAGTGAAAGATATAGATTGGGGGTTTGTAGGAGATGTTGACCAGGTGAATGCAGAAGCATTAAAAGATTTATTGGATAGAAAAGTAATGCCTGTACTTTCGGCTATCACTTGTTCCCCTGATGGACAATTACTAAATACAAACGCAGACAGTGTGGCAGGAGCAGTGGCAATAGCACTCAGTAAGCTATGTGACATTGAATTGGTGTTTTGTTTTGATAAGCCAGGCGTGTTGTTAGATGTAAATGATGACAGCTCGCTTATTCCAACATTAGATGCTGAGAAGTACAAAGCGTATTTAGCGCAAGGAGTGATACATTCTGGGATGATGCCTAAGCTAGAAAATGCTTTTAAAACCATTGCTGCTGGCGTAAAATCTGTTCGCCTGACTAGTCCTGAAAATCTTTCAGGTGGAACAGTGATAAAATAAGAAAAGATATGGATGCAATAGAACTTCTAAAAAAAATAATAGCTATCCCTTCATTCAGTGGAGAGGAGGATAAAGTGGTCGATTTAATCCTTACCACATTAGCTGATTATGGATATATTGCAGAGCGAAAAGGAAATAATATCTGGGTAAAATCACGTAATTTTGATGCGGCAAAACCCACTATTTTGATGGACTCGCATTTAGATACCGTAAAGCCTAACGGAAACTGGGACACAGACCCTTTTGCACCCACGGTTAAAGAGGGGAAATTGTATGGCTTGGGAAGTAATGATACAGGAGGAAGTATTGTATCTATGCTATCCACTTTTTTACAACTAGCCGAAACTGAACAGTCATTCAATCTCATCTGGCTAGGTTCAGCAGAAGAAGAGAGAGCTGGAGCAAATGGAATACGCAGTATTATTGAGGAGCTAGGACAGATAGACCTTGCACTGATTGGTGAGCCAACAGATATGCAGGCGGCAATTGCCGAAAGAGGTTTAATGGTGGTGGATTGCCTTGCAAAAGGTGTATCTGGACATGCAGCGAGAGAAGAGGGCGTAAATGCAATCTATGAAGCTCTAGCCGATATAGAATGGTTTCGCAATTATCAGTTCGCCAAGGAATCGAATCTATTGGGAAAGGTGAAAATGAGTGTCACTGGTATAAATGCGGGTAGCCTTCATAATGTTGTTCCTGCCGAATGTCAGTTTATGGTAGATGTTCGAATCAATGAGCACTATTCTAATGCTGAAGTGATAGAAGTGATTCAACAACATATAAAGTGTGAAGCCACTCCTCGTTCATTGACTTGGAACTCTTCGTCTATCCATGAGGAACACCCCATCGTAAAAAGATGTAAAAAGTTAGGACTAACAAGCTATGGCTCACCAACCACCTCTAATCAAGTAGCTATCCCTTATACTTCCTTGAAAATAGGACCGGGACAGAGTGCTCGTAGCCATACGGCAAATGAGTATATTGAAATAAAAGAGATCGAAGAGGGAATAAAGATATTTATAAATTTGTTGGATGGATTTCAACTATAATACAATCAAAAAACAAATATGAAACTCTGGGACAAAGGATATAGTATAGATAATTTCACCGAAGAATTTACCGTCGGTAAGGATAAAGAGTTAGATCTTATGCTAGCAAAAGCAGATGTGCTGGGAAATATGGCACATTTGAAAATGCTACGCTCTATTGATTTACTAAGTGAACAAGATCAAAAAGAATTGACACAAGGACTAAAAGAAATATTAGTAGAAGTGGAGAAAGGAAATTTTGTGATTGAAGAGGGAGTTGAAGATGTACATTCTCAAATTGAATTTCTTTTGACACAAAAATGTGGCGAAGCGGGTAAAAAAATACATACGGGACGTTCACGTAACGATCAAGTGCTAGTAGATTTAAAACTATTCTCACGCTCGGCACTGATTGAAGTTTTTCAACAAGTTGAATCAATGTTCAATCTACTAATTACAAAAGCGGAGGAGAACAAAGATATATTATTACCAGGCTATACACATCTACAAATAGCTATGCCCTCATCCTTTG
>CAMRAP010000203.1 GCA_947039985.1 uncultured Odoribacter sp. | reverse complement strand
CCTGCGCCATTCATCAATGTAGGACAAATCTTACTGATTCCTTTTGCTGTTATAGCAGGCATTGCAATGATTGGCTTTCCACCCTCACTTGCTGCTGCTCCACGAATAAAGTCTAACTGACCACCGCAACCGCTATAAAATTTACATCCTAATGAGTCTGCATTTACCTGACCAGTCAAATCAATTGAAAGAGCAGAGTTAATCGCTGTCATTTTAGGTTGCTGAGCAATAATAAATGGATTATTTGTATAAGCTACATCCATAATTGCTACAGCTGGATTATCATCAATAAAGTCATAAACAGCTTTCGATCCCATTAGAAAAGTTGAAACGATCTTACCCTTATCTAATTTTTTATTTAGGTTATTAATAACCCCCTTTTCATATAAAGGTAGTACGCCATCAGCAAACATCTCAGTATGGATACCTAGATTTTTGTGATTTCCCAATTGCGCTAAAACTGCGTTTGGAATTGCACCAATACCCATTTGCAAACAAGCACCGTCCTCAATCAGTCCTGCACAATGCTTACCAATCAATACATCTTGTGCAGAAGGCTCTGCACATTTAGCCTCAATCAATGGAGTATTATCTTCACAAAAAATATCGATCTCCGACAATTTAATCATAGCATCTCCCCATGCACGTGGTACATTAGGATTGATAACAGCAATCACAGTACCAGCAGTTTGTACAGCAGCTAAGGTTGAATCAACAGAAGTTCCCATAGACACATAACCGTGCTTGTCTGGAGGACAAACCTGAATCATAACAACATCTACCTTAGTGATACCCATACGTATCAGCTTTTGAGTCTCATTCAAGTGCACTGGGATATAATCAGCCCAACCCTCTTGAGTTGCTTTACGCACATTGTGACCAACGAAATATGATTCCAACTGGAATACACCTTCGAACTCTTTCTCTGCATAGGGTGCATCCCCTTCTGTATGCAAATGCTGCAACTTAACACCTTTCAATTCGCCAGCGCGTCCACGCTCACAAAGAGCATCAATCAATCCTTTGGGAGCACAAGCAACACTATGAATATGAATACGATCACCTGATTTTACTGCCTTTACAGCTTCTGCAAACGATACTGTTTTTATACCTTGATACATGATTTATAATTTAAATTTAAATTTCACCTTAACATACGCGTGCGAAGGTAAATAATAAATATAAAAGTTGAAAGATTAATAGTGTAAAATTACAAAATGACACTATTTAATTCGTACCAGCTTTTTTTACTTTTAACCCACTCCGTTCCAATAAAGCATCTATGCTGGGTTCTTGACCACGGAAACGCTTATAAAGCTGCATGGGATGCTCTGCCCCCCCTTTTTCCAAAATATGTTTTCTGAATGAGTCTGCTGTTTCAGCATCAAATATTCCTCTCTCTTTAAATAAAGAGAATGCGTCAGCATCAAGCACCTCTGCCCATTTGTAGCTATAATAACCGGCTGCATATCCTCCTCCAAAGATATGTCCAAAGGCAGTGGAGAAACAAGAACCTGCAACGCTAGAAAATGATTCTGTTGCACCCATGGCTTGGTGTTCAAACTCTTGAATGGAGCCTTCAAAGGGTGCTGTTATGGAGTGCCATGCCATATCTACCAAACAGAAACTTAATTGTCTGTCACATTGATAGCCACTAAGGAAATTGGCAGCATGGTGTATTTTGTTGATATATTCTACGGGTATTTTTTCACCCGTTTGATAGTGTACAGCACAAGTGTCTAACCACTCTTTTTCCAATGCCCAATTTTCCAACATTTGCGAAGGGAGTTCTACGAAATCACGGAACACATTGGTGCCTCCAATAGAGTTGTAAGTGCATTGGGATAACATACCGTGCAAGGCGTGTCCAAATTCATGCAGGAAAGTAGTCACCTCATCAAATGTCAATAGTGATGGCTTAGTGGCTGTTGGCTTCGTGAAGTTCATTACGATAGACACTAGTGGACGGATATTTTTATTAGCCTCCTTGCATTGTCCTCTAAATTCAGTCATCCAAGCCCCTCCGCTTTTACTCTCACGTGGAAAAAAGTCGGTGTATAGAATGGCTAGAAAATCACCATTTCCATCATGCACCTCATACGTTTTTACATCTTCATGGTATTTCGGGATGTTTCTGACCTCCTCAAAAGTGATACCATATAATCTACCTGCCAAATCGAAAACACCTCTCTCCACATGCTCTAGCTTGAAGTATGGCTTTAGCATTTCATCGTCCAAATCGTATTTCTCTTGCTTCAATTTATTGGAATAGTAAGCCCAGTCCCACCGTTGTAAGCTATCTGCGAAACCTGCTTTCTGTGCAAATTCTTCCACCTCTCTCTTCTCTTTTAAAGCAGAAGGGTGTGAAGACTCTAGTAGCTGTGAAAGAAAGTCATGCACTTTTTCGGCACTCTCCGCCATACGATCGGCAAGAGCATAATCGGCATAAGTTGCATATCCCAGAATCTGTGCCTTTTCTAGTCGTAAGGCTGTCATTTTTCGGATTACATCCTTGTTGTCGTGCTCGTTATCTCTATTTCCTCTTGAGGAGTAGGCAGCAAACATTTTTTCTCGCAATTCACGACTATCTGCATATTTTAGAAATGGAATAAAGCTAGGAGCATGTAGACTAAACACCCAGCCTTCCAACGCCTTCTCTTTTGCCGTCATGGCTGCCATCTCAATAGTGCCTTCAGGCAGTCCGCTTAACTCCTTTTCATCGGTGATATGTAGGACAAAATCATTGGTCTCTGCTAGGGTGTTTTCATTGAATTTCAATCCTAACTTTGACAATTCGATCGCTATTTCCTTGAATCGTACTCTAGCATCGCCAAGAAGATTTGCCCCTCCTTTAATGAACATTTTCCAGGTATCATTGAGCAATGTGCTCTGTTCTGGAGTAAGTTGCAACTGCTCTTTTGTATCATAGACCTGCTTCACTCGCTCAAAGAGTTGAGGGTTCATAGAAATACTATTGCCGTATTCCGTTAGTTTCGGAGATACGCGTTGAGCTATCTGCGTCATCTCCTCATTGGTGCAAGCATGATTTAGATTAAAAAATACATTGGAAATCGTTCCTAGTCTTTTCCCTGCATAATCTAGTGCAGCTATCACATTTTCAAAATTAGGACGCTCCAATGAGTTCGCAATTGCCTCTATATCTTTACTTGCCTCACTGATAGCCTGATCAAAAGCAGGCTCATAATCTCTTATCTCTATCTTATCAAAAGGTGGAGTTTCATGAGGAGTATCGAAGGTCGATAGAAGTGGATTTTTTGTATTTTGATCTAAACTGGTTGTCATAGAAATTTTAGTATAATAGTTCGAATTCAGCAGATCGGAAGAGCGTCGTGTAGGGAAAGAGTGTTAAGATTAGTGTAGA
>CAMRAP010000202.1 GCA_947039985.1 uncultured Odoribacter sp. | reverse complement strand
TATCTCTCTTCACTTGGATCACGGTAATAGCTTTGAATTGTGTAAAAGCTGTGTTGATATGGGATTCTCTTCTGTGATGATTGATGCTTCACATCTTCCTTATGAAGAAAATGTTGCTTTAACTAAGAAAGTGGTAGACTATGCACACCAATTCGACGTAACTGTTGAAGGAGAGCTTGGCGTACTTGCAGGAGTTGAAGACGAAGTTTCTTCTGATCACCATACTTATACAGAACCTTCAGAAGTTGAAGATTTTGTGAAGAAAACAGGAGTAGACTCATTGGCTATCTCTATCGGAACTTCTCACGGAGCAAACAAATTTACTCCAGAGCAGTGTACTCGTAACGCTGATGGCGTTTTGGTTCCACCTGCATTGCGTTTTGATATCTTGGAAGAGATCGAAAAACGTATTCCTGGATTCCCTATCGTTCTTCACGGTTCATCATCAGTTCCACAAGAACTTGTTGCTACTATCAATCAATATGGTGGTGATATGAAAGATGCTATCGGTATCCCAGAAGAGCAATTGCGTAAGGCTGCTAAATCGGCTGTTTGTAAAATCAATATCGATTCAGATGGTCGTTTAGCTATGACTGCTGCTGTTCGTGAAATGTTTGCAAAACAACCAGGCGAATTTGACCCACGTAAATATTTAGGTCCTGCTCGTGAAGCATTAAGAGAGCTTTATAAGAATAAATTAGCTAACGTATTAGGAAGTGCTAACACTGTAGCATAATCTATTGTTTCGATTTTATATAAAAGCGGAGTTGCTAATGGCAACTCCGCTTTTCTTTATTTAACAGGGAAGGCTGGGATTTTTGGAATCTCTTTCGCTTCTGTTTTTAGCTTTTCGAGAATCACTTCAATCGCTTTGTTCAGTTGTTGATCTTCGCCATTGAACTCTTTGTAAGGATCGTTTTCAATGGTGATGTCTGGCTCAACACCATGACCTTCGATGATGAATTTACTGCCATCTGCAGCATAAGGAGCATATGAAGGGGTTACTATCGAACCACCATCTACCACTTGTATGCTTCCACTATATCCAACAACACCACCCCAGGTGCGACGACCGATAACAGTCCCCAGTTTGTTGTGTTTGAAGCGGTATGGGAATAGATCACCATCAGAAGCAGAGTATTCGTTTACGAGTAATACTTTAGGTCCCATGAAGGTCCCTACAGGACTGACACTACCCTCTGTTTGGTTGGTGTGCATTGTGAAGAAATGAGGCGTACGCAGTAAACGCTCAATAAGCATGGGCGAGACATTACCACCTCCATTTCCACGATCGTCTATAATTAAGGCTTTTTTACCCAATTGAGGATAGTAGTGTTTCATAAATTCGTTTAGCCCTGCGGGTCCCATATCTGGGATATGGATGTAGCCCACCTCTCCATTGGTGGCTTCACTGACTTTACGGATGTTATTTTGTACCCAATTGTAGTAGTGCAGTTGGGATTCGTCTGCCATGGGCTTGACCAATACTTTACGTGCTCCTTTTAGACTTGGCTTTGTATTGACTTCTAGTTCAACGATCTGTCCATCCTGGCCAATCAATTGTTTAAAGATGTTGTCACTCGCATGCAATGACTCTCCATTGATACTAAGGATGTAATCTCCCTCTTTTACTTCTACGCCTGGCATGGTCAAAGGTGAACGGGTGCTGTTATTCCAGTTGGCGCCCTCAATGATTTTGTTTACTTTGAAATAACCAGAAGCATCTTTTGTGAATCGAGCCCCTAATAATCCCATAGATATCCTTTCGGCTTGAGGATGTTCTCCATTGGCAGAGTAGGCATGTCCAACATTTAATTCGCCAATCATTTCACCAATCACGTAGGTTAAATCTGTGCGGTGGTTGACAAATGGAATTAGTACTTTATATTTTTCGTATACGGCATCCCAATCTACTCCGTGCATATTTTTTGCATAGAAGAAATCACGCATTTGTCGCCAACTTTCAGTATATATCTGCATCCACTCCTCCCGATAGTCAACTAATTTCTTCATCCCAGCGGTTGAAATTGGCTGAGTGATTGTTACCGGTGCTGTTGGAATAGCTATGACCTGAAAGCGATTTCCCGATGAAGCTAGCGCTTTTTTATAGGCCGGTCCAAATTGAAGATAAACCCCAAGATTGGTTTCCTTCTTATTCTTTAGATTATACAGATGGGTTGTTCCGCGATTGTAGTAGACATGATCACCTATCATTTCTACACCATGATAATAAGATGGAGGAATGGGCAGTTCTATGATTCGATTGTTGATGTTTTCATAGTTGTACTCCAGTGCTTTTTCTGCTGGTTTTTTGTCGCCCTTTTCTTTTTGATCTTTTGCTTCTACTTTAGGAGCTTCGATCTCATCGTTGTGCAAAGCGAAAGGAATTGTTGCATCTGCTGTCAAAGGTAGAATGTACACTTTGTGCATATTGCTATAGGAGTGATTCCACTCTGTACTACTGTAAGTGGGGTTGAAGGTTCGAGCAGATACAAATACTAAATACTTTCCATCTTTGCTGAAATTTGGAGAACTGGCATCATACCAAGCATCTGTTATTTGGTGTTTCTGCTTTTTTTCAAGATCATAGATCATGATGTTATCCATTGTTTTTTCGGCTTGTACATAGGTGATAAAACGACTGTCTTGCGACCAATTAAAGGAGCTTATTGGACGCTCTCCCGAACTTGCAATCAGTTGCGTTTTTCCAGTAGAAATATCCGTCAGATTCAGTGAATTCTTTTTTTCACTCCACAGAATAGAGCTTGAGTTTGGAGCCCATTTGAAATTGAAAATATAGGTCTTTATATCTTTTGTCAGCATCTTTTCTTTACCAGTGAAAGCATCCCTAAGCCAAATATTAAATTCCCCATTTTTATCCGATACATAAGCAATCCATTTCCCATCTGGCGACCATTGGGGCAGTCTGTCATTCGCATCTGATGAGTGGGTCAGATTATAAGTAATACCCTCTTTTGATGGCAAAGAGAAAATATCGCCGCGTGCAGAGACGATCACTCTTTCGCCATTGGGAGATAGACTAGTAGCATTTATTTGACGGCTTACATTTTTCCATTCCGGACGCGCCCAATTTTGATCGTTTTCAATCTGTATCGAAACTTTTTCTACTGTTTCTGTTTTCGTATCAAACTGATGAATATAACCTCCTTGTTCGTATACAATTTGATCTCCTCCGATGGCAGGGAATTTAATGTCGTAATCCTTGTAGGAAGTCAGTTGACGAGTAGTTTTATCGCTAAGATCATATACATAAAGATTCATCACCTTGTCCCCATCGGAAATGTAATAAATTTTAGTGCCGTCAGCACCCCACATAGGGATGATGTCTTGCCCTATATTATGACTTATTTTTTTAGATTCTTTGGTGTCGAAATCAAAGATTCGAATATCATCAGCCATTCCACCTGCATATCTTT
>CAMRAP010000201.1 GCA_947039985.1 uncultured Odoribacter sp. | reverse complement strand
TTATGGCACTCCATTCACTATCTATGTGATTTATCGCTATCGTTAAGTCTTCCTTATCAAATGATTGTAGAAAGCCGTGCGCCATCTGGCTACGACAACTATTTCCTGTACATAGAATTAAAATTGTCATATCTTTTTTTTATAGTTAAACATGTATTTCTTTGTCTTCGACAGAGACAATCTGTAAATATTTAAATCAAACTTTAAAAAGTTTGATTTAAATATTTATAATGTAGTGACTGATCGCTTTTGACACACAAAATATTGTGGTTGATAAGTTAAAGTAAATCTTCCGTTCGCTGAAAAATATTTTGCGTATTTTTCAGCAAATTCATTTAATTTTCCACGAGTCCATTTTTCTTGTGAACCACTTGCATTTACGCCTGTACTCTTCACGTGTTTTAGTATATCTAAAGGTGTTTCGAATTCAAGTATATGGTGATACTCTTCTGCATATAAGACCTTAAAATAGCTCGAAATAATATTAGTAGTCTTAGCAACTGAATGATATGATAAACCATTTCCTGTTATACTTCTTAACTCTTTAAAAGTGTCTTCTCCAAATGTGCTAAATATCATCCATCCGCCCTCATTAAGCTGAGCAGATAAACGAGCAAATGTTTCTTGTGGATGCGCCAACCACTGAAAAGTTGAGGCAGAGGCAATCAAATCAAACTTACCCTCTAATTCCACTTGTTCAATATCTCCTACTATACAATGTTTGATGGGTAGATTACATCTACTTGCAGTCTTACTACACATTGTATCGACTAAATCATTTATAAACAAGTGGCTACCCTTAAATTTTTCTTGTAATTGCTCAGTAAACAAACCAGTTCCGCACCCCACTTCTAAAATATTTTCTATTGACGAAGGACAATAGTCGTTTATAAGTGATATTAAGCGTTGTATGATGACTTTCTGAGCATATGCATTCTCATCATAGCTTTCCACGCTACGTTTAAATCTACGCTCTATTTTCGCCTTATCTATTAGCATACCATTTATTTGTTTATACCTATAATCTCTTCCCAACTCTTGAATTGATAGAATGGATAATGTCCCCCTGCTATAATTTGGATATCATTACACCTCTCCTGCCACCAATTTTGTTGGTTTACCATGGGAAAGATTACATCTTTATCAGAAATATAAATCTTATCCCACTTCAATTCATTTTGCATACTTACACTTTGCGTACGAATTGCTGTTAGTTCTTCACAGACCTCTTCAATTAATCGCTGAGGTCTGTTGTGTTCAAACTGTTTTAACTCCTCCACACCATCTAACATTCGTCGTAAAAACTTCTCTCTACCTTTTTCGGTCATCCCTTTTTCGGTCAACTGATAAATCTTGACAGGAATACCCTGTTTATCATTTACGGGATGTTCTGTACCGTTTATACAAACCAACTTTAAAGGTTCTACATTTATCTTTGAAAGAAGATTTGAAGCACCCCAAACTCCCATCGACCAAGCTACAACATAGACCTCTTTATATGCTCTAAGTGATGGAAATATGACATCATTTATATCCCTATAATCATAACACATCACAACATCCATCTCTGTTTTTAAATGGGATACTGCACTAGCATCCATTCCCCATCCATTGAAGAAAACAACTACCAGTCCGTTGTCTTTTTTATTCAACCACTCTATTCGCATACAAAACACCGTTTCAAAATAATATTCTAATAGATTATTCTTCCTCTAAACACTCTATAAAATCAAACAAACATTGGTAGTCTTCCATCGCAATAGAAGCGTTCAATGAAAATCGAATTCGAGCCTCATTTTTAGGGACAGTTGGATACCTAATTGGCAAAGCAAAAAATCCATTGTCTTGCAACAAATCAGACATCTCTACACTGCTTTCATTAGAACCACATAGCATAGGAACAATGTGTGAATTTCCTCTCGTTTCAAATCCTTTTGCAGTCAAAACTTCTCGCAAATCTGAAGAGACTTGTGCCAACTTAATTCGTAGATCATAAAAATTAGGCATACGCTTCAGTAGAAAACGAGTCCAAGCAACATTTACTGGTGGCAATGCCGTTGTAAAGATAAGACTCCTCTGTGTATTGATTAAATACTCCCTAAATATATCTTCACAAACAACAAATGCTCCAAGCGAAGCATAAGCTTTTCCAAAGGTACCAACAATAAAGTCTATGTCCTCTACACAAGCTTGTTCCTCACAACAACCTAAACCATTAGTTCCTCTAGCCCCTACGGCATGTGCTTCGTCTACATACAAAAATGCATCAAACTCTTTTTTGATTTCACACAATTGTTGCAAGTCAGCTACATCCCCATCCATACTAAACACAGACTCTGTTACAATAAACACATTTTCATAGGTG
The DNA here is from genome assembly GCA_947039985.1 of uncultured Odoribacter sp. Taxonomy (GTDB): domain Bacteria; phylum Bacteroidota; class Bacteroidia; order Bacteroidales; family Marinifilaceae; genus Odoribacter. Next base: position 1,084 of record CAMRAP010000201.1, on the reverse strand, counting down.
TCTCTATGTAGAACTAGTAAATCACGCAAGTGTTCATAGTCCAAATGTTTAAACCGTAGCATCTGAGCTTGACTTAATCGCATTCCATCAATGATACTTGCATGTACCAACTTATCTGCAATTATCAAGTCGGACTTGCTCGCTAAGACCGGTAGGATGCCTATATTAGCATGATAACCAGAATTAAACACCAATGCCGACTCCTTGTCATATAATTCGGTTAAATCGTCCTCTAGTAGCTTATAATACTTGTGATTTCCAGAAAGCAAACGAGAAGATGCAGCACTATATCCCAAAGCCATCACATCTGTTTCTGATCGAAACTCTTCAATCAAACTAGGATTAGTTGATAAACCTAGATAATCATTCGAAGAGAGATTAAGCATCTCTTTTCCATCCACATGAATAAGAAAACCATTATGCTCAATATCACGCAATATGCGATAATTTCCAGCATTCTGTATGATTTCTAATTTCTTTATATAACGTTCTTTGTTCATAATATATCCCTTAAATCTCTTTTACTATTTTAAGTAATCCTTTAGTTAATTGAGTTAACTCACTCTCTTTTATAATATAAGGAGGCATTATGTATACTAGTTTGCCAAATGGACGAACCCAAATTCCTTCCTCTACAAACTTGGCTTGTAGAACTGCCATATCAACTGCTTCCTTCATTTCAAGTACTCCAATCGCTCCCAAAACACGTACATCAGCCACCTGCTCTAAAGAAGCTGCTGGAAGTAGCTCTTTATTCAACTGCGACTCAATCGCTCCTACCATTTTCTCCAAGTCGTACGACAATAACAGATCAACAGAGGCATTTGCAACCGCACACGCCAAAGGATTTCCCATAAAGGTTGGTCCATGCATAAACACAAAGGGACTACTTGAACAGATGGTAGTCGCCACCGCTTCTGTAGCCATTGTTGCCGCAAAACTCATATACCCCCCAGTGATAGCCTTTCCAATACACATTACATCAGGAGTAATTCCAGCGTGATCCACTGCCCACAATTTACCCGTTCGACCAAATCCTGTAGCAATCTCATCTACAATAAGTAAAACGTCGTACCTCTTACAC
>CAMRAP010000200.1 GCA_947039985.1 uncultured Odoribacter sp. | reverse complement strand
ACGTCTTAGGAGGAGTGTCACCGTACCCCCACTCTATATCATTAAAAGTATTGAGTCCATAGTGAATAAATGCATAGGTCTCCATTTTTTGCCAAGATACTTGAGCAGCAGTAGGAATTGGATAGATAGGAGAAGGAGTTTCAGCTCGCTTGCCACAAGATAGAAAGATGCAAACCAGCATAAATAGTACGCCCAATTGTTTAATATTTTCTATATTCATTCTATTATTATTTTATATTGATTTATCTATAGGTTTAGAGGCAAAAAAATATATATATGCCATAGTTAAAAAAAACATTACCAAAGATACTATTTTCTCCGAGACTGTTAATCTTTTAGAAAACAAACACTATGGAATATTTGAAAAAAATTAATCTTTTACTATGAAGAATAGAGACAATATTATAATTTTAGATATTTCCCAGTTATAGGAATCACAATTTAGATGCTTATATTGGATAAAATTTTAAAAGTTCTGATTAAATTATATCTTTGTCACTTCAAATATGGGCAACTATAATCAAACAACATAATGAAAAAAATTAAATTACTATTTACGGTATGCTTAGGCGTAGGTGTTTTACTTATTATTGTAGCTTTAATCTGTCGCTACTCTACAAATTCTGATTTATCAGGAACAACGGATCAACAAGTGGCAAATATTCTAAAGTCTAACGACTGCTTGGCATGCCATTCTTTCACAGCAGAAGATCCTTTCTACGCTATTGGACCTGCAAAAAAAATGGTTCAAAAAGACATTAAATCAGGTCAACGATTTATAGATCTTATCCCTGTTGTTGAAAATTTAGAAGCAGGGAAAGCTGTTGCAGAAATTGATTTAATCAAAATCAAACAATCGATCCTCAATCAGTCAATGCCACAGACAAAATACCAAATACTACATTGGTCAAGTCATCTAAATGGCAAGGAATTAGAACTACTAAGCCAATGGGTGGATGAAAACAGGAAAACGGTTTACCCTAATCATTTAGCTGCAACACAATTTATAAACGAACCAATCAAACCTATAAGAGAAAGTATCCCTGTCAATGCAACTAAAGCAGAGCTCGGATTTGATTTGTTTCACGACACAAGACTTTCGGCAAACAATACAATCTCTTGTGCCACTTGCCATGGATTAACGATCGGTGGTGTTGACGGACTAAAAACATCCAAAGGAATACACGACCAGATCGGTGGAATTAATGCACCAACAGTATATAATGCAGCCTTAAACATGGCTCAATTCTGGGATGGTAGATCTAAGGATTTGCAAGCACAGGCTGGTGGACCTCCATTAGATATGCTTGAAATGGGCTCAAATTGGGAAGAGATTACCTCTAAATTAAAAGAAGATAAAACCATGATGAAAAGGTTTTTAGAACTATATGCAGCAGAAGGTATAACAGAAAACAGCATCACAGATGCCATTGCAGAATTTGAAAAGACACTGCTTACTCCAAATGCAAAGTTCGACAAATACCTAAAAGGTGATTTAGCAGCAATCACACCAGAAGAAATTGAAGGCTACGAATTATTTAAAAGTAACAACTGTGCTTCCTGCCACGGAGGTGAAAATATGGGTGGTATAAGCTATGACTACATTGGCGTTGCACAGGATTATTTTGCAGATAGAGGAACAGAGCTACATGCCAAAGACATGGGACGAATAGGAGTAAGTTCACTAGAAGTAGATAAACACAAATTCAAAACTCCATCCTTAAGAAATATTGCACTTACCGCACCTTATTTCCACGATGGAACAATAAATACACTACCAGAAGCTGTAAAACTGATGCATAAATACCAAATGGGAAAAGAGATGAATGAGGAAACAGTCAATAAGATTACTCTCTTTTTAGAAACCTTAACTGGTGAAAATCAATATATGACAAAGAAATAATAAATAGGGAGACGCATTAACGCTTAATCTCTACATATAAGGAATCTCTAAAACCGATACAGCGGCATATCTATATCAAATATAGATGTGCCGCTATTTTTTATAATATATAGCATAATAACAAATCTACATACGTGAAATATTTATAAAAAAACAAGTATATGCTAACCATTAGCATGGGGAAAAGTATAAGACTAAAGAGAGATTATATTACATCTAATAACCCCTAATAAATTAAAACATGAAACTTCCCTTTATTACTTGCTTTTTCGCAATCTTGGCACTATCACAACAAGCGTGCAGCTCTGATCCTAGTTCTGATGACAATGAGAATAATGATAATACCTCAAAGAACATTCAGATAGAACCTAGTCAAGCATCTGCTGGAACTATTATCGAAATGAAAGGAGATGTATTAGAAACAAACTCTGGTAATATCACAGTCCTATTGGGCAATACACCATTGAATATTATAGAAAATGATGACAATGATGTTGTTTATGTTCAAATTCCAAAAAATGAAACAGGCAACTTATCAATCACTGTCAATGGAAAGAAAGAGACTATTTCGAGTTTTAGTGTCATTCCTACATCTGTTTATGCCTATGGTGAAATTATAGGTACTGATTCACTAGGCATGTTTCAAGTCAGCTTAACAGATTATTCGCTAACTAAAGTAGCTACATTAAAATATAAAATTTCAGAACTATTTGTCAATCCTCACACTCGCCAAATCATTGGATATCATGCTAATGAATTAAATAATCAGAATGAAGCATCAATCACACTCTTTGACCCACAAACAAAAAGCGTAAAATACATCAAAAATGAGTCACTGACTAACTTAGCAGCTATGTTTGCATATGTTCCAACAGAAAGTGATTTTTGGGGATTTATTGACAAAGGAAATGGATTCTCTCCAGTTTCAATTGATAGCGATTTTAATTTAGACAACTCATCCTACTCAATACCACTTTCCATCCCTTCTTCTGTAGTAGGAACTACCAAGTCAGATAAAATCAGTTCGTTTATTAATGATAATGGAGAATACAAATACGTAGCATTTAATCCAGAAAATGCTACGGCAAGTGACCAAACGATTCCCATTTCTCAAGGCTATGACAAAATTACCCTAGATCCTTTTTCTGATATGATATACTGTTTGCGATCTTCATTTGGAGTAGATCGCTTTGATCCAAACCGTCCAACAGAAGCAGTTGTACCTATAAATATCGAAACATCTGGCATGAATCTACCTCTAGACATCTGTTTTGTAGCAGATAAAGGACAGATCATTATTTTAGATAATCAAATAACAGCAGGAGATCTCACCGCTAAATTCATTATATATGATACTAATACAGAAACAACAACAACTGAACCCATAGACAGTAAAATTAGTCTACTACGCTTTGTTGCCCTATAAAACCAATTACAGCAAATAGGAATCCTATTTGCTGTAATTACTTTAGATGACTATTCAATAAAATAAGTCCACTACTCTTTCAGTTGTTTCTTTGTAAAATGAGAAACAGCCTGAACATTTGCATAACCATATCCATCATTCCA
>CAMRAP010000199.1 GCA_947039985.1 uncultured Odoribacter sp. | reverse complement strand
AAACGCCTAGAAGATGCAGGAGCAGCAACAGTGATGCCTTTAGGTGCTCCAATCGGAACGAATAAAGGTTTACAAACACGTGATTTTCTACAAATCATCATCGAACAGAGTAAAATTCCAGTGATCGTTGATGCAGGTATCGGAGCTCCAAGTCATGCCGCAGAGGCTATGGAGATGGGTGCAGATGCAGTGCTTGTTAATACAGCTATAGCCGTCGCAGGCAATCCAACAGAAATGGCAATCGCATTTAAGCTGGCTGTCGAAGCAGGACGTATGGCGTATGAAGCGGGACTACCTGGAAAAAGTATTATCGCTGAAGCTAGTAGTCCACTAACAGCATTTTTAAAATAACCTATATCAATTATCATGTTTTCAGAAGAGTTAGAAAAATATTCATGGGAAGATACAAGGAAGCAGATCTACTCAAAAACTGCTACAGATGTAGAAATTGCTTTAGGCAAAAATCATTTGGATATAGAAGATTTTATGGCATTGATCTCCCCTGCTGCCGAAAAATATTTAGAGCCTATGGCTGCTTTAAGCCAAAAATATACCTTACAGCGATTTGGAAAAACCATGTCGCTATATATACCACTGTACATCACCAATTCATGCACAAACTACTGTGTCTATTGTGGATTTAACAGTAATAATCACCTGAAACGCGTTATACTGACAGAAGAGGAGATTTTAAGTGAACTTCATGCCATAAAGAAGCTCGGAGATTTTGAAAATTTACTGATTGTTACAGGTGAAAATCCTAGAGATGCAGGAGTAGATTACTTGGAGATGGCTTTAAAAGCAGCACGCCCACTTTTTTCTAATCTATCACTAGAGGTTATGCCACTTAAAACTGAAGATTACAAACGACTTACAGATGTTGGATTAAATGGTGTTATCTGTTTTCAAGAGACCTATAACCGAGATCGATATAAGGTGTATCACCCCAAAGGCATGAAGTCTAATTTTGAATGGCGACTAAATGGCTATGACCGTATGGGGCAAGCCAATGTACATAAAGTTGGACTAGGGGTACTCGTTGGATTAGAGGAGTGGCGTACAGATGTTACCATGATGGCTCGTCATTTGCGTTATCTACAAAAAAACTATTGGCAGACTAAATACAGTGTCAATTTTCCACGTATGCGCCCCTCTGAAGGAGGTTTTCAACCCAATGTTATCTTAGAAGATAAAGAGCTCGCACAATTGATATTTGCCTACCGTATTTTCGACCATGATGTAGATATATCCATCTCAACTCGTGAAAATGCTGAACTACGTGATAATATGCTTCCACTTGGAATCACCTCATTGAGTGCAGGCTCTAAGACTGAGCCTGGAGGGTATTCAAGCAGCGGACAAGCATTAGAGCAATTTCATATTAGCGATGAACGTACTCCAGAGGAGGTGGCTCGCAGCATAAAAGAGCACGGATATGAAGCTGTTTGGAAGGATTGGGATAGCTGGATGAAATTTATAGATAGCAGATACTTATGAGCAAGAATGAACGATATTCTCGACACATCGCACTAAAAGAGGTTGGTGAAGAGGGACAAGATAAAATAAAGCAAGCCAAGGTGTTGGTCGTTGGAGCTGGAGGGCTTGGCTCTCCAATCCTACTCTATCTAGCAGCAGCAGGAGTTGGCACTATTGGTATTATGGATGATGATGTCGTTTCTGAAAGCAATTTACAACGCCAAATACTTTATGATAGCCTATGCATAGGTAAATCAAAGGTTGAAATTGCAAGCTCTAAATTGCAAGCTCTAAATCCACATTGCCATATCATCCCTATGTGTCAACGCTTGAATGAAAAAAATTCCTTAGAGATCATTGATAAATATGATATCGTAGTTGATGCAACTGATAATCTTTTGTCACGCTATATCATTAATGATGCTTGTATTGAATGTGGAAAACCATTTGTATATGGCAGTATTTGCGAATTTGAAGGACAAGTCTCTGTATTTAATTACCAAGGCGGTCCATCCTATCGAGATTTATATGAGTATAGCGAGGAGGTAAAACATTTCAAACAACCTTTAGGCGTAATTGGTGCACTTCCTGGTACTATTGGTTCTATACAAGCCACAGAAACGCTGAAAGTGATATTAGGCAGTACAACAACCCTATCTGGGAAATTATTACTTGTCGATCTTTTAAACCATAGTTTCAAGACACTTCAGTTTATATCTTAAAAAATGAGTTGGTTACCAATGGTAACCAACTCAAAATTCTATTCATCTACTTTTTATCACTAAAGTATTTCATAAACTGGGCTCTTTCATAACGCTCAGCCTGATTGACATCAGCATAAGAGAGCTTTCCACCAAAGTCATCTATACGATTCAATTTTTTCTTATCCATCCAATCACTGACAAAATCATTCATGGTTTTAATGGTTTCTAAGCCATCTTCATACAAAGTTGAACAAACTTGTACGCTTGTTGCACCTGCCAATAAAAGTTTTACAACAGCAGCACCATCATGAACTCCTCCCGAAGCAGAAATTTCCAAAGACTTATCTTTACCCACCAAAATACCTGTCCAACGAAGTGTTGTCCTTAAATCAGCAGAACCATTAAACATAGGAGCAGCTCCAACAGTCATATTATCAATATCAATATCTGGCTCATAAAAACGGTTAAACAGAGTCACTGCATCTGCACCATAAGCTTTTAATTTACTGACAAAGGCAGGCAAATTGGTAAAGTAACGACTAATCTTTACAATAATTGGAATTTTAACCACTGATTTCACATGTTTCAAAATGTCGAAATACATTTTCTCCAAATCTGCACTTTCCAAAAACTCATCAGTAGGCAACATAAAAATATTCAATTCTAAAGCAGAAGCCCCTGCCTGCTCCAACTCAGTAGCAAAATTAATCCACTCTCCATCTTTCAAGCAATTGATACTAGCAATTACAGGAATATCCAAGGTAGATTTTGCCTGTTTTACTAAATCAATATACTGCTGCATTGTATTTGCGCGCACATAATTTTGCATATAATCAAACTCTTCTGGATAGCTCTCATCACCTATGCACTTAGCTACGTCCATATTAATTTGTTCCTCAAATATGGATTTTAAAATAACAGCACCAACACCATTCTTTGCCATTTCCTGCAATTTAGTTAGGTCAGCTGTTAAACCACAACTACCTGCAATAATTGGACTATTCAATTCAAGTCCAATAAATTTTGTTTTCAAATTAGCCATCATATTTTGATTTTATTATTTTATATTATATGCTCTTTCTCCAAAGATAGAACTTCCTATTCGAACCATTGTACTGCCCTCTTTTATTGCCAGTTCATAATCTTCTGACATCCCCATCGAAAGCTCTTTGAAATATGCCTTATTCGCAAAAAAAGTTTGTTGAAGAGTTTTAAAAATATCCTGTAAATTCTGAAACTCTTGAATCACTTCATCCTCATTCTCTGTATAAGTAGCTATTCCCATCACCCCAAC
>CAMRAP010000198.1 GCA_947039985.1 uncultured Odoribacter sp. | reverse complement strand
ACGGTATTTTTTCCCATCTATGGTAATCGTTGCTGGGGAAAATTGATATTTACCTGACTTTACACCTTCTAAAACATAAGTATAGGTAAATGATTTACTTTGAGTTCTTTTACCATTAATTATTGATATTTGAGAAGATTGACTAGTGCTAGGCCCCATCAATAAATCAAAACCAGTGAAACTTGGAATTTGTAAATTAGATCCACTTTGATTTATGACATATGAAAGTCTAAACTGCTCACCTACAGCGACGACATTGGGGGCAGAAGCCTTGAATACAACATCTTGGGAGTAAGCAAAGCTTGTTACAAATAACAATATGATTAATACAAATCTCTTCATGTATATATTTAATTTAAAAATATTCAAAACCACAAAATTAGCTAAACATTAGCAATAAAAACTATGTTTCTACCAGTTTTTATCAATTTTCAGCCTTCTAGCCTTTTGTGCCTCTACTTTCTGTTTTTGTACTTTCTCTTGTACACCCTTTTCATCATTTTGTAAAGCCTCTAACAAACGCTCAGCATCCTCTTTAGAAATCTTTCCCTGCTGTTGCTGCTGCTCTTGTTCCTCTTTTTTATCTTTCTGATCTTGCTTATCTTTCTCCTGATCTTTTTTGTCGTCCTGCTTATCTTTCTGGTCCTGCTCGTCCTTCTTTTCGTCTTTATTATCCTTCTGATCGTCCTTCTTCTCCTGATCCTTATTATCTTCGTTTTTCTCTTGATCGTCCTTCTTCTCTTGTTCCTGCTCCTGTTGTTGTTTATGTCGAGCATATTCCAAATTATACTTTGTCGATTCAGCAGTAGGACGATTCCTCAATGATTCCTTATACGCTTCAACACTCTCTTCTGTTTTCTCCATAGCCAACAAAGTATTCCCTATATTGTGATAAATCTCCCCCAAACGATTCTTATCCGTCACCTGCTTTGAAAGTGCAGTGAACTGCTCCAAAGCCTCCTCATGCTTCTTTTGCTTATATAGCGCATCTGCCATATTGAAAGCTGCTTCGAACGACTTATCATCCTTTTCTGCCGCTTTTCTATATTCTACCTCTGCCTTCTCAAAGTCTTGATTATCAAAAAGGGTATTTCCTTCACGAATAAATTTTCTCTCTTTTTGAGCCACTGCAGGCGAAATGCTAGCAAGCCCTAATATCATCAATAGTATAAATCTCATCATAACAGTAATCATTAATCCTTTCTCTGGATATTCCTTATCTTTTAAATATATTAATCTTCATCAGATGTTTATTCTTTCTTCCCAAAATAATAAACTCAACAAACACAAAAAATAATCCCACCAATAAAAAATATTGGTATCTCTCTGCATAATCCGAATATACTCGCTCTTCCAATAAAGATTTCTCCATTTCATTCACCTCATCTAGTAATTGATCCAATCCCACATTGGTATTACTAGCTCTGACATATAAACCCTCTCCTCCTTTAGCTATATCTCTTAAAGTCTCTTCATTTAATTTAGAAATAACAATCGTTCCACTACCATCTTTCATAAACTCTCCTGCTCGTCTCTTTTCTGGAATAGGAGCACCTTGATCCAATCCCATTCCAATGGTGTGAACAGTTATGCCTTTTTCTCGAGCTGATTTTGCAGCAATAACTGCATCATCTTCATGATTTTCACCATCCGTAATAACAACTATAGCCTTAGAGGTTTCTGTTTCAGGAGTAAATGATTTAATAGCCAAGTCAATAGCAGACCCGATAGATGTACCTTGAACCGGAACCATCTCCGTATTTACATTCGAAAGAAAAAGCTTAGCCGACGAATAGTCGGTTGTTATTGGTAGCTGCACATAAGCATCTCCTGCAAATACAATTAAACCAACCTTGTCATTTGACAATTTTTCAATCATTCTGCTGATGGACATTTTTGCCTTTTCCAAACGGCTAGGCTTTATATCTTGTGCCATCATGGAGTTGGAAACATCTAATACAATCATCAACTCCACCCCTTTTTTCTTCACTTGTTGTAATTTCGATCCAAATTGAGGACCTGCAACACCAAGTATCACAAAAATCAATGCAAACAATAGCATGACAAATTTCCAAGCTCCACGCTTAAAAGAGAGCAAAGGCATTAAAGGAGCTAATAATTCTGGATTTCCAAAAGTGGCAATGGCTTTCTTTTTTTTCTGAACCATCATCACATAAAAGATAATCAATAATGGGATGATAATTAAAAGATATAATAGTTCTGAATGTGCAAATCTAAACATAGTTTTATAATTTGAATGGTGACATTAAATAGGTCTTACGGAATCTTCCGTAACACAGTGTAACGCAATACTGCTTGTACAAGCAACAAACACATCCCAATCAAACCGAAAAGAAAATATTGCTCCTCTTTTTTACTGAAATGCTTAACTTCTATTTTACTTTTTTCCAGCTTATCAATTTGTTGATAAATTTGTTGCAATTTATCATTATCAGTGGCACGGAAATATTCTCCACCTGTCAGTAGAGCAATCTGCTGCAAAACCTCTTCGTCTATCTCAACAGGAACGTTTTGCATCTGCAGCCCAAAAGGGGTCTGAACAGGATAAGGAGCTTCGCCATATGTACCCACCCCTACGGTATAAACTCTAATCCCATAGGTTTTAGCCAACTCGGCAGCTGTTACTGGTGCTACTGATCCTCTGTTATTCACTCCATCCGTCAATAAAATCACAACCTTCGATTTAGCCGGACTATCTTTTAAACGATTCACTGCATTTGCCAATCCCAATCCCATCCCTGTTCCATCCTCTATCATTCCACTTTTCACCTCACGAAGTAAATTCACCAAAACAGCTTGATCCGTTGTCAAGGGGCATTGTGTAAAACTCTCTCCAGCAAAAACAACCAATCCTATTTTATCTTGAGGACGTTCCAATATAAACTTAGTAGCCACCTCTTTAGCAGCCTCTAAACGGTCGGGGTTAAAATCCCTAGCCAACATACTACCAGAAATGTCAAGTGCCAAAACAATGTCAATACCTTCACTGGTGTAAGTTTCCCAACTATTACTCGATTGAGGACGTGCCAAGGCAACAACTAAAAAAAGAATTGCCAATACCTGCAAGGCAAACAATACATGCCGTAACCAAAGTCGCCCAGTATGTTTTATCGTTTTAAAAACTTTTAGTGAAGAAAATTGCAAATCAGCATGCGATTTCTTCTCCCGAAAAATATACCACAATATCATAGGTACTAATAGTACCAATAATAAAAAATAATTTGGGTTTGCAAATTCGAATCCAAGTATACTCATATTAGTTTTCTATTTTTTCTTCAGTTGTAATCTGCGCTTTTTCCTCTTCTTTCACTCTTTTCTCTTCCTCTACTCTCGCCACCTCTTCAAGACGCTTTCTCTCCTCTTCCTCAATACGCTCTTGTTCATCTCTCTCTGCTTGTAAACGTTGATGAGTTGTATTTACAAACGAATAAGCCGAGTCTAGGTAACGTGCATTTTCATCTTGTAATGGCGTATATTTTGCAAACTTCACAAAGTCAGCAGTAGAAAGCATCTCAGCCATTTTTTCACGCTCACTTTT
>CAMRAP010000197.1 GCA_947039985.1 uncultured Odoribacter sp. | reverse complement strand
AAATTAATATCTTTGAGATTAAACGTCCAGAATTGGATGCTGTTCTTGTAGGTAATAACATCGCTCGCCAATTGGAAGGTCGTGTTGCATACCGTAGAGCTATCAAGATGTCAATTGCTTCAACAATGAGAATGGGCGCAGAAGGAATCAAAGTATTGATTTCAGGTCGTTTGAATGGAGCCGAAATGGCACGTGCGGAACTTTACAAAGAAGGTAGAATTCCATTGCACACATTCCGTGCAGACATTGATTACTCACAATCAGAAGCATTGACTACTTATGGTTTGTTAGGTATCAAAGTTTGGATTTGTAAAGGTGAAGTATATGGTAAACGTGAACTCGTTCCAACTTCATTATTACAGAGCCGCGACAACAATAGCCGTCCATCAGCAGGAAGATCTGATGGAAAAAGAGGCGGTTTTAAGAAAAAAAGAAAGTAGTCTTTAATCAATAAAATAAAGAGCTATGTTACAGCCGAAAAGGACTAAATTTAGAAGAAGTCAAAAAGGACGAATGAAAGGTAATGCCCAAAGAGGTAACCAACTAGCATTCGGTTCTTTTGGAATTAAGGCGTTAGAAGAGAAATGGATCGAAGGACGCCAGATAGAAGCTGCCCGTGTTGCAGTGACTCGTTATATGCAACGTCAAGGACAGATATGGATTCGCATATTCCCTGATAAGCCTATTACTAAGAAGCCAGCCGAAGTTCGTATGGGTAAGGGTAAGGGTAATCCAGAGGGATTTGTTGCTCCTATTACTCCAGGAAGGATTATTTTTGAAGCAGATGGTGTACCGTATGCAATAGCAAAAGAGGCTTTACGTCTTGCAGCTCAGAAATTACCTATTACGACAAAGTTTGTGGTTAGACGTGATTATGTTGAAGAATAGTCTTCCGACTATTCAGTTTAAAATTAATTTGTCAGAGAGATGAAAAATTCAGAAATTATAGAAATGACCACAGCTGAGCTTATTGAAAGAGTAGCGACTGAAAAGTCTGCCTTGAATAAGCTAACAATGAATCATACTGTTACACCGATGGAAAATCCGATGTTGATTTCAGCAGCGCGTAAGACTATCGCTCGTATGATGACAGAAGTACGTAAGAGAGAATTAACTGAAAAGAAATAAAGCAATGGAAAGAAATCTTAGAAAAGAACGTATCGGTTTGGTGCTAAGCAATAAGATGGAGAAAACTATCACCGTTGCTGTACACTTTAAGGAGAAACACCCTATTTACGGAAAGTTCGTAAAGAAGACTAAAAAATTCACCGCTCACGATGAAAAGAATGAGTGTAATATTGGTGATACAGTGAAAATAATGGAGACCCGTCCCTTGAGTAAAATGAAGAGATGGAGATTAGTTGAAATCCTTGAAAGAGCAAAATAACCATGTTACAACAAGAAAGTAGATTATTAGTAGCAGACAATAGCGGTGCTAAAGAGGTGCTTGTCATTCGTGTTCTAGGTGGAACAAGAAAAAGATATGCACGTGTTGGCGATAAAATCGTTGTTGCTGTAAAGAGTGCCATACCTAATTCAGAAGTAAAGCAGGGAACTGTGAGTAAGGCTGTTGTGGTACGTGTAGCTAAAGAGTATAGACGCCCAGATGGTTCTTATATCCGTTTTGATGACAATGCTTGTGTATTGTTAAACAATACAGGTGAAATGAGAGGAACTCGTATCTTCGGCCCTGTAGCTCGTGAAGTTCGTGAAGGTTATTCGAAAATTGTTTCGTTAGCACCTGAGGTACTTTAATTAATTACGATTTATGGATTATAATTTACGATGAGAATGTATTTGCATTTGATTCGTAAATTAGATACAAAATCTAAAATGTATAAGTTATGAATAGAAAGTTTCATATAAAGAAAGGCGATTTAGTACAGGTAAACGCAGGAGTGGATAAAGGAAAGCAGGGTAAAGTCTTGGAAGTTATTACAGAGAAAGAGAGAGCGATCGTAGAGGGCGTAAACTTATGTAGTAAGCATACAAAACCAAATGCAACACATCCACAAGGAGGTATAATTAAGCAGGAAGCTGCTATTCATATCTCAAACCTGAATGTAATAGATCCTTCAACCAGTAAACCAACTCGTATTGGCCGCAAGGAAGACGAGGCAGGAAAATTGGTAAGATATGCAAAGAAATCAGGAGAAATTCTGAATTAAATGTATTAGAAATTGCGATCTCAAGGCTAAGTATTAATACTTTGCTTTGGGGCTTGCAATTGATAAGTTAAATTTGTAGCTTTGTCGCTGCAAAATACTATGTGCTATTGTGCATAGGCAAAACAATAATTAAAATTAGATGAAATACGTACCAAATCTAAAAACTAAGTATAACGAAGAAATTATACCGACTTTAATGAAAGAGTTCGGATATAAGTCAGTTATGCAGGCCCCCCGCTTGGAGAAAATAGTAATCAATCAGGGAGTAGGTTCAGCAATTCAGGACAAGAAGATCCTGGAGTATTCACTTAATGAGATTACCACAATTACTGGTCAAAAAGCTATTGTAGGTAAGTCTTCAAAAGACGTGTCCAACTTTAAGTTGCGTAAAGGTATGCCAATCGGTGTAAAAGTAACTTTACGTAAAGAAAAAATGTACGAATTTCTTGAGAGATTGATTGGTGCTGCCTTACCTCGCATTCGCGACTTTAAAGGTATCAACAGCAAGCTTGATGGAAGGGGTAATTATACATTAGGAATTGATGAGCAGATCATATTTCCTGAGATTGTGCTTGATGCAGTGCACAAAATCATGGGTATGAACATAACATTTGTGACTTCGGCTAATACCGACGAAGAAGGTTTCGCTCTGCTCAGAGAATTTGGATTACCATTTAAAAAGAACTAAAACCAAGAAAAATGGCAAAAGAATCGATGAAAGCCCGTGAGGTTAAGCGTGCAAAATTGGTAGAAAAGTACGCAGAAAAACGAGCGAAATTAAAAGAGGAAGGCGATTATGCTGGATTAAGCCTCCTGCCTAAAAACTCTAATCCTGTTCGTTTGCACAACCGTTGCAAATTGACTGGACGTCCTAGAGGTTACATGAGACAATTCGGTGTTAGTCGTATTCAGTTTCGTGAAATGGCTTCTGCTGGATTGATCCCTGGAGTTAAAAAGGCTAGTTGGTAATTATTAAAAAAAACGAAAAGAGATGACAGATCCAATAGCAGATTTCCTTACTCGCATTAGAAATGCAGTGAGTGTTAGTCATAAGATTGTTGAAATCCCGGGTTCAAAAATGAAACTCGAGTTGACTAAAATCCTTAAAGAAAAAGGATATATTTTGAACTATAAGTTCGAACAAGAAGGAGTAAGAAGCAATATTAAAATAGCTTTAAAGTATCACCCAGAGACAAAAATACCAGCGATTAAATCATTGGTACGTATATCTAAACCAGGCTTACGTTGTTATACTAGCGTAGAAGACATGCCACGTGTATTGAATGGTTTAGGTGTTGCGATTTTGTCAACTTCAATGGGATTGATGACTAATAAAGAAGCTCGTCAACGTAATGTTGGTGGTGAAGTATTGTGTTATGTGTATTAATTTATAA
>CAMRAP010000196.1 GCA_947039985.1 uncultured Odoribacter sp. | reverse complement strand
TAATACGCTAGCAACTTGCTCTGAACCATCCCATATAAAAATAAACTCTCCTTCTTTTTGAAAGACGTCATCAGCAAACCATTCAGCCAATCCAGCAGGAGTGCTTAAACGGGGGTATAAAACTTTTACTGAAGATGAAAAAATATGCTCTATCTCTATCTTTTGTTTCATATACTTTTTAATTTGAGCACAATTTACAAAAAAAATAGATAGTAACCAAAGAAACAAGTACCTACCTTGCATTTAAGCAAACGTGTCTTTGGAAAATTCACCTTTAATAGCTTTTGTAAACCTGATATTCCACTCTTTACTTCGACTCTTATCAACTTTTGATAAACAAGTAATAATATCAGATAGTGCTAAAGTATGAACATCTATAGCAGGAAAATAGGACGTTTCATCATCATTTTTCACATCAATCAAAATCTTTTTGTCTACAAGTTCTTGCAATACGTATTTAATCTTTGTAGAATTCATTTTTAGTCCTTTGTAAATCATTGCTTGTGTAGGACCTCCATTGTTGTTGATATACTCGTTTGATATAAATTTCAGTATTAATATACTTATATCAACATTATCAACCCATTGATTGTCTCCATCAATAGCATCTTTATACATGAAATGTCTATTTCGCATAATATAACATAACTCTGTACCCCACAAAACGATACTCCAA
This sequence comes from uncultured Odoribacter sp., assembly GCA_947039985.1. GTDB lineage: Bacteria > Bacteroidota > Bacteroidia > Bacteroidales > Marinifilaceae > Odoribacter. Next base: position 2,892 of record CAMRAP010000196.1, on the reverse strand, counting down.
CTCAACTGTAGCCAAACCAATAAAAGTGGCAAAGCGGCAAGTCCACCATAAATAGTGTTATATGAACTAACACCTACCTGAAATTTAAGATAAAACCACTGTACAATTTGAAATATTGTTCCAGCAACAATACCCGCAATAAAGGCGTGCTTAAACTTTACATGAGTGGATGGCATAAACATATAAAGAAATGTAAATAAAAACCAAACCAACACATAGGGCATCATTCTCAATGCCGTTGTCAGCGCTGCACTTGCATAACTTAAAAAACCTTCTCCAGTAGCGTATGCTTGAAGATTTGACATCATAAAAACATTTAAACTACTAATCAACATAACCAAAATAGGTACAATAAACAGAATGGCCATATAATCAGTAAATTTCTTCACCAAACCACGTCCATTTCTTATTTCCCAAATTTGATTCATAGCCAACTCTGTACTTGCAAGCATACGAATGACTGACCAAAGCAATACTACCACACCAAGCCCTGTAATCAATCCACTTTGTGTGTTATCCAAAGCATTTACAGCAAACTTCATAACCCATTCCATCACTTCTGGATTAGCATATGATTGATCTTTCAACCACTCTTCCAGCATCACTGCACCTCCAAACCCTCTAGCTATAGCTAGAATCAATGCCATCACAGGAATAAATGCCAATGTAGAATAAAAGGTTAGAGCAGAAGCGGAAAGCATTGAACTATTTTTTAGAAAACGATCAATAGAAACAACAATTACAGCCAGCATTTTAAGTAATAAATCGATCAAAAAAGTTGAGATACGCATATCTCTTCGCAAGATTAAATAATAGAAATTAATTGATGAAAATCTTTTCCACTTTCTTATATATTGCATAGTATTTAAGCTAAGTTATGGTTTTTAAAATGATCTAGTCGGTATTTCGATTTGTCCAGTTTTTATTTCATGTGCAGCGTACTCCAACTGCTTATACCACTCTTCTCCATAACGAGCAATCAATGCATCTTTTAGAAAACGATAAAGCGGAACTCCCTCTTGATGACCTTTTATACGAGCGCACTGACAAATATCCCATTTATTATAGTTTAGTGCTTCATATCCATGATAGCGAGTGATCCGAATAGGATATAAATGACAAGAGATCGGTTTCCGAAAAGTAGATTTTCCCTCAACCCATGCTTTTTCAATAGCACACCAACAAGAACCATTTTCGTCTATGGTGTAAGCACACTCACGTCCATCTATCAAAGGGGTTACCAAATCTCCATCTCCATCAATCATTGTAAACCCTTGCTCATCGATAGCCTTTATCCCCTCCTCCTTCATATATGCTTTTACATTTTCATAATTTTCCTCAATCTTCGCCTGTTCGTCTTTTTCCAAAGGAGCACCAGAGTCACCCTCTATGCAACACTCACCCTTACAATGACTAAGATCACAACAAAACTTTTGATCGAAAATATCAAAACTGACCAATGCATTATCTATTTGTATCATATATATATTTTAATAAAGGGACTGCCTTAAAAAATGGCAGCCCCTCTTTTAGCTTAATAGCTTGTCACTTTATTTTTATTGAATCAAACTTTTTCCAGTCATCACTGCAGGTTGTTCAACCCCCAGAATATCTAAAATAGTTGGAGCAACATCAGCTAACACACCATCCTTTAATGTTTTTCCTTTTGTTTCAGTCACCCAAATACAAGGAACAGGATTTAAAGAGTGGGCCGTATTAGGTGAACCATCAAGGTTAACTGCATTATCTGCATTTCCATGATCAGCAATGATTAAGACATCGTATCCATTAGCACAAGCAGCTGTAACTACTGTTTCAACACAAGTATCTACTGTTTGCACGGCTTTTTGAATCGCTTCAAAAATACCAGTATGCCCTACCATATCACCATTTGCAAAATTCAAACAAACAAAATCAGCCGATTTTGCATTTAATTCTACAACTAATTTATCCGCCACCTCTAGAGCTGACATCTCTGGCTGTAAATCATAAGTTGCAACCTTAGGTGAGGACACCAATATTCTGCTTTCACCCTCAAATGGAGTTTCACGTCCTCCATTAAAGAAGAAAGTTACATGAGCATATTTTTCTGTTTCAGCAATACGCAATTGCTTCAAACCAGCCTCGCTAACCACTTCCCCTAAAGTCCGCTCTACATTTTCCTTGTTAAACAAAATGTGCATACCTTCAAAAGTAGCATCATAAGGAGTCATGCAACAATAATACAAAGGCATTGCCTTCATGCCAAACTCTGGCATATTTTTTTGAGTCAAAGCTACTGTCAGTTCTTTAGCTCTATCATTACGATAATTAAAGAAAATAACCATATCACCAGGCTTTATAGTACCTACTGGCTTAAGATCACTTCCTACATGTACAATTGGTCTGATAAATTCATCTGTCACACCATCGTCATAAGATTGCTGTATACTCTCTTCAACGTGTTGAGTTGGAGATCCCGTTCCATTCACCATTAAATCATAAGCCTCTTTCACTCGTTCCCAGCGATTATCTCTATCCATGGCATAATAACGTCCGATAACAGAAGCAATGCGACCAGTAGATTGATCCATATGCTCTTTTAACTCTTTGATAAAACCCAGTCCACTTTTAGGATCTGTATCACGACCATCCATAAAGCAGTGCACAAAAGTCTTTTTTATACCAAACTCCTGAGACACATCACAAAGTTTTTTCAAATGTTCCAATGAACTATGTACTCCTCCATCAGAGACTAAGCCCATAAAATGCACCTGTTTTTTGTTATCACGAGCATAAGCAAAAGCAGCCTCTACCTCTGGATTCTGTAAAATAGAGTTATCACGACAAGCTTTGTTTATTCGAACTAAATCTTGATTTACTACACGACCAGCACCAATATTCAAATGTCCC
>CAMRAP010000195.1 GCA_947039985.1 uncultured Odoribacter sp. | reverse complement strand
TTTCTGAGAGATGTTCAATACGTCGTAATTTAATAATTTCTTGTTTATCTTTCATACTTATCATTATTATCATCCGTCCTTTTTTTTAAGAACAAAGGAATTGTTTTTTTGATAAGCTGTTCATTTTTCAATTCATATATACAACAGATCAATATAACAATCCACAACACAATCTAAAATCATACACCAAATTATAGTACGGATTTAAAATCAAAACAAAAAAAGTGTATTTTTTGAATTTTAATATAACTAATCACTATATTTGTGAAAATATACAAAGCAAATAAACTATCACCTTGATTATAATGACAAAATACCAAAACCTTCTCTCTTGTTGGCATAAGCTGGAATATTATTATCCTGCAGCTCTACCCAAAGATTACAACTTACAGATGCAAAAGAGTAATATACTACCTTGGGATCTAAATCCGCAACCAAGTAAATCAGATAAAACAATTATCTACACAGTTTATTTAGGTGTATTTCAATTATCCAATGTAATTGATTTTGCAAAAGAACACTTTAATGACAACCGCAATGATGAAAGTAGTAATACTACAGACATCTGCTATGCTTCGTTTAAAGTAAATATAAATGGTATTTATATTTCTGAATCTTTAGGCATTTCCACACTTCCTTGGGCATTGGGGAAATTAGAAAAAAATCTGATAAACAAAAATGAATGGGAATCTGAGTTTTCGAAAATTCAGGAAAAAGTATTGAGTGAATTTCAGTCTAAATTATTGAAAGGTCAAACACTCGAAAGTTTGAAAGAAATTCAGCAAGCAATAATAAATAAGTCTGACTGGTCTGTCAAGCCTAACGTGGAAATTTTCATTAACAAGGAGGAAATATTTGCTAAAAAAAAGACCTCCGAAAAGGAAGTGCAAGCCCCAATTAAAAAGATAAAAAGCGATCTCCTGAACAGCTTTTACACAAGCGATTTAGAAAGAATCATTCATAGCTTTGATGAAGCAAAATCAACGAAAGCATTTAGTGACTACCTAAAAGGGTGCCTAAATCTGCCCTTTAGTAAAATTGATCTGACAAAAGAGACCTCTCAACTCAAAAAAACACTGCTTCCAGAGAAACACCCCGACGGTTGCTGGCCATCCAAATACAAACTAAGCATGATGCAGCAATTTGCTGTTAATAGCGTATTTAATGATCTTGCCGACTCCAAACAAGAAGGCTTATTCTCGGTAAATGGACCTCCAGGTACTGGGAAAACTACATTATTGAGAGATCTAATTGCAGCCATATTGGTAAAAAAAGCAAATGTTATGACTTCGTTTACGAATCCCTCTGACGCTTTCGACAGAGTAGGAATAGTAAACTTTTCAGGCTTTAAGCCCTCCATTCACAGGATCGACAAACGTCTTGTACATAGCGGAATAGTTGTGGCATCGTCTAACAATGGTGCTGTAGAAAATATATCAAAGGAGCTTCCTTTAATCGAAAACACAGCACCCTATCAGCATATCAGTTACTTCAAAGAAGTAATTAATAGCTGTGTAGACAACAATTATTGGGGTTTGATTTCTGTGGTGCTCGGGAATATGGATAATCGACGAAAGGTAGTGAATTCTATCTGGAATAACTGGGATAAAAAAGATGCTGGCGAAGACGAAAAACTCACTTTACAACTCTTTCTGAAAAACAACAAAGCAACTAAACAAGAGTGGGAAACTGTTTGTGCCGCATTTAAAGAAAAACAGCGTGAAGTAACTGCAGAAAAAAAACATTTAGCTAAATCTGCAAAAGAATGTGAAGCTTTTGAAAAAATTAAAGACGAAAAAAGAACCTGTGAAGACAAACTAATTGATGCAAAAACGAAGTCTGAAAATGCAATACAAGCATTAGATGATGGCACAAAACTAAAACAAAGTGTTGAACAAAAAAAAACACTTTTCTTACAAGAGCTATCTCTGATAAAATCGAATAAGCCAAGCTTTTTTGTTTACTGGCTGAGTAAAAGAATCCGAAAGGAGTATATAAAAGCACTAAGCAATACCTTTTCCTCTCTGAATAAAACATCTGACGAATTGATCGAACAAGCTAATAAGGTGATTATATTGGATGATGCAAAAAATAAATCAGAAGAAGAGTACACCAAAATAACTGAAAAGATAATTTCTATAACAAACAATTATAACACACTAAAGGAACATACAGAGGCTTCGAAAGCAGAATTAAAAGATTGCTATGCTGATGCCGATTTTTGGAAAAATATCGAATCAAAAGAGACTCAGCAATCTTGTCCGTGGTATTCGGACAGGTTAAAAACACTCCAATCCGAATTGTTTGTTCTAGCAATGCAAGTTAATGAGACATTCATTCTATATGCAAACAGTAAATCAAATGCAGTATCCTCAACTTTACACGCATTTTTCGCATACCTACAAGATGGCACCGGGATATCCAGAGAAGAGATAAAGATTATGTGGGATATCTTCTTCATGGTAGTACCTGTAGTTTCTACAACCTTCTCTTCGGTACAAAGAATGTTTGAAGGCTTAGCTGAAAAGGATTTACCTTGGCTGTTTATCGACGAAGCCGGACAAGCCAAACCCCAAGCTGCCGCAGGAGCGATCTGGCGTTCTCAACGTGTAGTAGCCGTAGGAGATCCTTTTCAAATAGAGCCTGTAGACACGATACCAAATATTATAACAGACTCTTTTAGGAAATATTTCAATTTGGATAAATCAAATGTAGATTCTACCCTATCTGTTCAATCAATGAGTGATCGTGCAAATGCATACGGTTGCTACATCAATGATACATGGATAGGCTCTCCTTTGCGTGTGCATAGGCGATGTATAGAACCCATGTTTAGCATAGCCAACAGCATAGCCTATGATGGCATGATGTTTAATTCGACAGCCGAAAAGAGATCAAATATAAATTTCGAAACAAACTATCTCTCTATAGGTGGTGCAGCTAAAGGGCGACACTATGTACCCAATCAAACCACTGCTGTTAAAGAGCTATTAATTACTGAAATAAATGCAGCCAAAGGTTTCCCAGATGTATTTGTTATTACCCCATTTGCTGAGATCAGCAAGAATCTAAAAAAAGAACTCTTAACAGATCTACATGAAGCAATTTCTAATTTTGGTAAATTTACAGAAAAAGAGATAAAAAAATGGTTAGAAAATCATGTAGGTACAGTGCATACGTTTCAAGGAAAAGAGGCTGAAGGTGTAATATTATGTCTTGGGTTAGATGTGAATTCGAAAGGAGCTGCCTCTTGGGCATCGGCAAAACCTAATTTATTAAATGTCGCCTTAACAAGGGCCAAATATCGCTTTATAGCCATAGGTGATGAAGCGATCTGGTTAGACAAACCGTATTTCAGTGAATTGAAGTACCTAAAAGTGTAGAAAATCACGTATCAAACAAAAAAAGCAGTAGAGAGATTGCTCTCCACTACTGCTTTTTATTTTCTTATAGACAGCTGTAAAACACCACTATCCAATAAAACATTTGTTATTAATATACTCATATTTTTTATACCAGACTGTTTGTTCTGTAGCGGACAAAGATAGGTGCTACCAAACAAATTCAAACAATTATTTTAAAATTATTTTAGAAATAAATCATAATATGCAGTG
>CAMRAP010000194.1 GCA_947039985.1 uncultured Odoribacter sp. | reverse complement strand
CGAGAAGGATGAGCAGGGACCACATGCCCCAGAACTGCAAGAGAAGCAGACACAAGCCCCCAAATATTATACCGAAGCGGATTTACTACGGGCCATGGAGACTGCTGGCAAGCAGATTGAGGACGAGGAGCTACAGGATTTGATGAAGGAGAACGGAATCGGTCGCCCCTCTACCCGCGCCAATATTATAGAGACTCTATTCAAACGCCAATATATCCGCAGAGATAAAAAACGATTACTCGCCACCTCTACTGGCGTGGAACTGATTGACAGTATTCAAAATGAACTGTTAAAGTCGGCAGAACTCACCGGACTCTGGGAAAAGAAGTTGCGCATGATTGAAGAGGGGAAGTATCAGGTGGCAGACTTTATGGAGGAGTTAAAGAATATGGTCAATGAGGTGATTCACTACGTGAAGTATGCAGCATCAAAAACCATTTCAACCGAAGAGGTGAAGGAGGAGAAAGAGGCAAAAGCGGCTCCTAAAAAGAAGAAGAAAGAAGCCGAAGCACCCGTGGAACTGAAATGCCCAAAGTGTAAGCAGGGAGATATCGTCAAAGGAAAAACAGCTTGGGGCTGTACGTTGTACAGAAAATCCTGTGATTTTTTAATCCCAATAGAGATTCAAGGAAAGAAACTGACTCAAAAGCAAGTGGAGACACTGGTCCTCAAAGGACGAACAGGTAAAATCACGGGCTTCAAAAATAGCAGTGGTGAGAGTTTTAGCGCCCTAGTCAGCCTGGATGACAACAAACAGATTGTAGTCGACTAAAACGAATGAGACCACCCTTCTTTCTTGAAAGGTGGTCTCATTCGTTTTAGTCAAAGAAATTTATTTCTTCATATACCCTTTTTCGCTTGCGTCTTTGATTAAAGCTTGCATCGTTTCCATGGCAATTTTTTGAGCAATAGGCATGCTTTCCGTAGCAATAACTACATTGGTGCTAGCTAATTTCTGACCGATTGGAGTTTCATAGAATTGGATGATTCCTTGAATATCTGCTAAGGTCAGGTGTTTTTGGTAGATTGGAATAAATGCTTTAATCATCTGATCATACATCGCCAACATCGCTGTTTCCAAGCTCTCCCAAAACTCTTGTGGAGCATCTGGCGCTTGCTGCTTAACCAGAGCTATAATCTGTGGAGCCATCTGTTTCATGGCATCCATACTTTTGGATACTTCCAACATTTTGATCATGGCTGCTTCGTAAGCTTTATCAGTTGTTTGCGACCAAGATGTCACTGATAAAGTGAAAAGAAGCACGAAACTAAATACTAATTTTTTCATTGTTTGTAGATTTTAGAAATGGGTTAAAAATGAAATTGAACTCGGGCCTGCACCACATCAAAATCCACCGCTCCAGACTGTGCATTTTCCCCAGGCATCATCCGTGTGTAGTTGATTTTTGCAGCAATATAGCGATTTATAAAATAATTTATTCCCAAAGAGAGATCTGCAAATTGTCCGCCTTGAATATCTGCATCATTTAAATTTACGGCATTATAGCGACAAATCACCTCCATGCTTTTGGGTGCAGGATTTCCCATCATTCCAGAGAGGGAGTTGTAGTGATGTTTTTCACCCCGAATTAAATAACCTAATTGAGCATAGCCTCCTTTTGCCGTATAATTATCCATCGCGTATCGATTTGAATGGACCTGAAAGTATTGCCCCTGAAAATACCATTTCTGGTATAAGAGTATCAATTCTAAATCCATTTTCCACTGATTGATGACTTGATTCACATTTGCCTCTACAAGTGTATTATCGCTTTTCTCCAATAATTCAGTCGGTGCACCACCACTAAAGGTCAGACTTTCACTGCCACTACTAAAACGAGGGGCAAAACCGATATGAATCAATCTTCCCTCTTCTATGATCGGTCGACCGATCAACTTAGCAGACAAGGAATAGCCTTGGTTCCCAGTTTTCAGTGTTCCCATATCGCCAAGACTAGAGACTCCTCCCATGACATGAACGTTTTTCTGATGATAGCTATAGAGAAGTCCAAATTGCCGACCGTTCCCTAGAACTCTATCCGAAGAGGCATTTGTCATCAAGCGAAAATGAACAGACCCTATTCGACCATAGCCAAAGGGCTCAAAAGAATTTCCCAGCTGAATAGAATGCTTCCCTAGGCTATATTTTAAAAAGATATCCTTATAGGAGATTTTACGATTCCCATACCCCAACTCTATCTTAGCTTCCCAATGATTCAGAAAGTGAATAAGAGTTCCTAATCGCACATCATGAATAGCCACAATGCTTCGAATTGAGTCGGAGGTAACTACTCCTCCATCAAAAAACACGCGACCAATTAGTCGATAGTTAAAATCATCATTTTTCACGGGTACATTGGCTTGAACAACGGAAAAAGAGATGAGTAAACAGACTAAAACAAAGAAATCTTTCATTTGCTTTTTTTAAAATACATATCCAAAGCCAAAATTCAGATAGATGCAATACATATCAAAACTAACACTTTCAAAGTCTTTCTCAAAAATCGAATTTAAGCCCCAAGTCAGGTCTGAATAGACACTTAAATGTTTAAAAGCTCTCCATTCAGCACCTAAGTCTACCCCCCATTGTATCTTTTGTAAATCCGCTGAAAAATCATAGGTGGCTTCCTCATTTTCGATAATCACCTTATCGCCGGTAGGATCCCCTTCTCGAAGGTATCCATTGTAAGCTGCACCAGAAAAATCTTTTTCAGTCAAAAATGAAATATAGGGACCTAGCTTTAAATCCCAACGAGGTGATACTTTATAAATCGCTTGCAAAGGCAGTGTGACATAAGCATTTTTCACCTTTGTCTTTACAGAACCTGTCCAAACCCCCTCTAATCGTCCATTTTCAGGCGAATCCATCACCAAGTAGTAATTCTTTACGTTTGCATCTGTTTCCATGCCCTTGTCCTCAAATCGCACGCCAAACAGAATGCCCCATTTTTTATCCACCCATTTAATGATATTTCCCTCCAGGGAGATTTGCATACCAGGCTGATAAGAGTTTAATTCTCTGATTTCAGCTGGCAAAGGGAAAGGCGAAGTACCTCCGATATTAAAACCAGCTTTCAGGCGATATTCTAAGCCTTTAAGTGTAGACCAATGCAATCCTTTAGATTCGTTCTCCGCTAGTACACTAAAAGAAGAAAAAAGCAGGATTAGCAAGCATGTATTTCTAAAAACAATTCTCATTTTCATTATTCACAAATTACTTTTACATTATCAATATAGAGCGTACTATTTAAAGCTCCTGCAAAACCAGCACCATATCTACTAGAGGTAAATACAACAGCTAAATTATATTTATAGTCCTTCAATTTTTCTGCATCAAAAGTCCTAAGCTGTCCATCACTACCCTTAAATTTATCCTGGTCCATAAAAGAAGGCCAAGTAATTGGATCAGTGGTGTCGTAATCAAATTTCACCTCAAACGATTTGTATTCTGGCGACAATAACACATGATCAGAAGGAGCCATTACTTCCGCATTTTTGACTCTAGCTATAGCAACGATATTTTGACTCGTCAATACATCTGCTCCATTTAAAGACTCTTTTTCTAGACCTTCTGACTCGTATAAAACAGCATATATATCGCAAGAGTCTAGGTAAGTTATTATTTGAGGCTCTTTGTTCTCATCCACTCCA
>CAMRAP010000193.1 GCA_947039985.1 uncultured Odoribacter sp. | reverse complement strand
GGTATTAAGCACAAGGATAATTTCTACCATACCATCACTGTTTTAGACACACTGTCACTGTATAGTAAAGATTTATGGCTGCGTTGGGCGGCACTATTGCACGATATAGGAAAACCAGCAACGAAGCGATATATTAAAGGCCAAGGTTGGACTTTTTACGGACATAACCACACGGGAGAACGTATGGTTGCCAAAATCTTTAACCGCCTAAAACTTCCTCAAAACGAAAAGATGAAGTATGTACAGAAATTAGTCAGTCTACACATGCGCCCCATCATATTATCAGAAGAGATTGTAACTGATTCGGCAGTCCGTCGCCTACTATTTGACGCAGGAGATGATACAGATGATCTAATGACCCTAGCAGAGGCTGATATCACCTCAAAAAATGAGACAAAAGTAAAACGCTTTCTCGAAAATTTTAAAATAGTAAGACAAAAGCTAAAAGAGGTAGAAGAAAAAGACTCCGTCCGTAATTTCCAACCACCGATCAGTGGCGAAGAAATCATTGAAACTTTCAATCTCCCTCCCTGTAAAGCCATTGGCGATATCAAAAGTGCTATTAAAGAAGCTATCCTTGATGGCATTATCGGCAATAACTACGAGGAAGCAAAAGAGCATATGTTTAAGGTCGCTAAGGAATTAGGAGTGTAAATAATATATCTACTTGACTAGAATTCTTAATTTTACTCGTACAAGGAGTGAAGGTCACTGTCCTAAATCTTCTGTAAATGAAAAAACTCTAGTCATTGCAATTTAAATTTTTAATATCAAAGACATTTCATGGATTCGAAAATCATCTCAAAACATAGAAAACATGCAGTAATCCCGAATGAGTTGCTGGGTAAATCAATCTATTAACCTTTTCTACGGTTTTAATTAGGAAGTCTAGGTCATGAATTAGACTTTCTGAATTGGGAAATAGAAACTAACTACTACGGATGGGTAGAATACAAGAAATCCCATAATGCTCTTTCTTTGAATCTTCCAAAACCAGAAGTAAAATAATGCATAAAACAGGTGTAAAGAAGATAGATATTGCACTCCAAAGGAAAAGACTGCGCCCTTTATCTAGCATCATATCAACCGAAACCATGAAAAAAAACAGCCAAAGAAGCAAGCTGGAAAAGATTGTAATAAATGTAATCATAACAAGTTTTTAAGGTTGTGCTCTAAAGATTCTGCTTTTGCTGCGCAATAAAGAATCCAAGCTATTATCTATTAAATTTATTCTTTGTGAATTTTATGACTTAATTGCTATAATAAAGACGGAATAAAAATGAAAAGGTTGCGTTGAAATGAAAATTTGATCTCAATAAAAAAAATAGCAGGAGTTACTATAATTATATATTGGTATCCGGTAAAGTAATAAATCGCTAAGTGAAAATTGTACGGTTTTAATGAGGAAATCCAATTGCTCTAATAAACTAAGCAATCTTTCTAAAACCATTGGCAAAATGAAAAAATACTGATATACGATAATTGATTAATTTCCATCTTTGCTTCAATGTCATTTGAGGGCGTTCCCCTTTCCAAACGGTCATGTCTAAGTATTTAAAATACTCCTTCCGCAAAGGATGAATACAATTAAATTTCCAGGGTTTACGTTTATTTGTAAAGTGAATAATGACAGGCTGAGTAAGTTCATTATTTAGTTCATTTTCCGACTTCGGATTAATCCGACGCTTCCGCCTATAAAATCCATCTTGTAAATTATATCGATAGGGAACAAATAGCTTTTTATCATAAAAAAGTGCATTCAACACATCTTGATCTGCATCAGTGATCCATTCGAATTTTTCACGAATAAAATCAACAACCTGCTTCTCAAAATGAATCTCACGCCAATAATCTAAATTGATCAACATGACACCTGAATTAAAAGCAGAAAGTTCAGAAGGATACCCCCACCGTTTTCCCCTATCATGAGTAAATGCCCACATCTCTTCTACCACACCAACTGCATACTGACTAATATCCGTATTCCAATATGAATATAGCGAATCAACAACAAGCAAATCACAATCCAAATAAAGAACTTTATGAATTGACTTTGGAAGTAATGAAGATATAAACAGACGATAATATGCAGCTATCGAAATATGACTATTCGTTGAAGGCAGTTCAAAATTAATATTTTTCACATCATAGAAAGATATTGAAGAGTCGTATTTATCAACAACAAGCTCTACTAATATCGCCTTGGTTTCTTCTGATAATCCATTTCCCAATACATGTATTTTAATATCTTCCCCTTTATTATTCTCAAAAAGAGAAGTCAACATAACAGCACAGTATTTTGTATAATTATTATCTATATTACAAACAATATCCATATCTTCTATATTTTAGATTACGCAAAAATAAAACTTATTTTGTGATTACTTTTCGGCAGAAATTAATAAAAGAGTAATCACAATCATCCCTCTCACCTGCTGGAAAGTCTTGCCGATAAATTTCTTCCCACTGAGCTAAATCAATTTCCGGAATAGAAGTATCTCCTTCTACTATTGTATGCACTTGTGTTAAATACAAGCGATCCGCTTTATCCCACACCTCATGATAAATTTTCCCTCCACCAATAATAAACACCTCTTCCTCTCCTTTCACCAAATCTAATGCCTTTTCAATACTATCTACAAGCTCACATCCTTCTGCTTTAAATGCTGGATTTCGAGAAATGACAATATTTCGACGATTAGGTAAAGCTTTACCGATAGATTCGAATGTTCTACGTCCCATGATAATGGAATGAGCTGTTGTCAATTGTTTGAAACGTTTCAAGTCGTTTGAAACATGCCAGATCAAGGCATTATCACGACCGATTACATAATTCTCTGATGCTGCTACTATTATAGATAAAATCATACCTTAACTATTTTTATTATACAGAAATGGGGGCTGATATATGTGGATGTGATTCATAATCACACAATTCGAAATCCTCGTATTGGAAACTAAAAATATCTTTAACATTGGGATTAATTTTCATCGTCGGCAATGATTTAGGCTCACGAGTCAATTGTAATTTTGCCTGATCAAGATGATTTTGATAAAGATGAGTATCACCCAAAGTATGCACAAATTCACCTAGCTTTAAATTGCATACCTGCGCAACCATCATTGTCAACAGCGCATAAGAAGCGATATTAAAAGGCACGCCTAGAAAAGTATCAGCACTACGCTGATAAAGTTGACAAGAGAGCTTTCCATCTGCTACATAAAACTGAAATAAAGCATGACAAGGGGGTAAAGCCATATTTTCTATATCTCCTGCATTCCAGGCACTAACCATTAAACGGCGAGAATCAGGATTTGTCTTAATATCATGGATCAACTGTGAGATTTGATCTAAATGAGAACCATCTGAACAAGGCCATGAACGCCATTGATAGCCATAAACATGCCCCAAATCACCTTCACTATCAGCCCATTCATTCCAAATCTTAACTCCATGATCTTGCAGATACTTAACATTAGTATCTCCATTTAAGAACCACAAAAGTTCGTATATAATCGACTTTAAATGCAATTTCTTAGTCGTCAATAAAGGAAAACCTTTCTGTAAATCAAAACGCATTTGATGACCAAAAATACTGATTGTACCTGTACCTGTTCGATCGGTTTTCTCTACACCATCTTCTAATATTCTATCTA
>CAMRAP010000192.1 GCA_947039985.1 uncultured Odoribacter sp. | reverse complement strand
CTTTCATTGCCTTATTTAATCCAGACATCTCATCTGCTGAATTCTTGCTATTTTTTCCTAACGCCCAGATAAGACCGCCAATAGTCATAAGAATAGAAGCAAGTTTTATATATGGATTAGCACCAACTGCTTTGTTTAGTAAAATTTGAGCTTGTGTGGTCTTGCGTAAAGCAGATGTCATTTGATTGAATTGTTGTATCGTCTGAACTAATGCCATTGCTTTTTGATATGCAGCAACAGCAATCAATGCAGCTTTGTAAGCGCCGTAAGTTCCAACTAATACACCAAGTACTCGTCCTATTGTTTCGTAATTTTCGACAAGGTATGCAGTACCAGAAATAGCTCCAGACAAAAAGCCAGAAGACGATTGTCCGAGTTCGTTCATTGTCTGTGTTATCAAATCCTGCAGGTTTGACATTTGACCTGTAAGAGTTGCAGAAATAGCAGCATTAGAGCCTTGAACTCCTTGAAGCTCTCCAAGTGATAATATATACTCACGAATAGCAGATGCCGTAAAATCTACTTGTGTCGCCTGTTCCTTGAATGTGAAAGTTACTTTATCGCCCTCTTTTTTCGCACGAATACCAAACTCTTTCAACCTCTCCATTTCGCCAACTTGAGCGTCAATAATAGCTTCTGCAAGTTGGTCAAAACCTTTACCGACAGAACTTGCAAGGTCACCAAGTTTTACCATTTGTGCTAAAGTCGGCACGAAGCCTTGATTTGCTAATTTTACAAATGAGCCTGTCAGAGCATCAACCTGAAAAGGAGTTGTAGCAGCAAACTCAGAAAGCATGTTCATACTTGACTTTGCTTTCTCTGGGCTGTTTAAGGTGTTTGTTAGGACTGCTTCAAATGTTTGAAACTTACCTGTTATGTCAATTAAACTACGACCAAATGAAATAATGCCTGTACCACCAAGAGCACTTGCAATACTTACACCAAGCATATTAATTCCTTTATCCACACGCCCCAAATCAGATGTGGCACGATTGCTGACGCCACTGAAAATCGCAGAGGATTTTCGAGCATCAGCTTGTAGCCCAGTATTGTCTATTCCGAGACCATACCATATTTTACCATCTTCATTATTCATTATTCCTCTTCTTCGTCAAAGTCGTTAAAGTTACCTGGATTATTTGCATCAAGACTATCATCGTATTTAGGCTTGTTCTTATCCTCGTTCTTTTTGCTATTGTATGTTGGTGTTGCAAGAGAATATAACATTACACTCTCATAGCTCATATCAAGCACTTCATCTGGGGAAATACCCAGATTTTTGCACGAGCCTAAGATTAAAGCCCAGATGCTGTCGTTTCGTTCATCTTCTTCTGTTTTAGTAGGTTTGCCCTGCTTAGGGAAGTGATAATGTTCAAAAAAAAAGCAAGGTTTTGTTCGCTGAATAAACTAGTGATCAAATCGTAAAGCTCTTTATTTGAGTATTCATCAAGTATTTTTTCCGCAAGTGGCTTTACGTTATCTATCAATTCCTTTCTCTCAATCGTCTTTTTACCACAAGTAATACCGAATATCTTTTTTGGAACTATCTCAGATGTTATTTTTTCTGTTATCATTCCTTTGCGACCAAGAATAAGTATTGCCATAATATCACCTAAAACTTCCTCACAATCCCCTGCATACGCTAACACAACTTCAAACTCTTCAGACGTTGTTTTAGGCATAGGAATGTTAGGTAACTTACCTATGTGTTTAGACACTGCAATAAGTGTTGATACTTTTGGCTTGCAAGTTTGCATTTTCACACCATCAATATTTAGTTCTATAGGTTCATTAAGTGCACTGTCTGCTACAAGATGTTCTATATTATTATTCATGTTATTCAATATTTAAAATTATGCGAAGTAGGCAGGGATCGAACCTGCTAAATTTCCCAATTTGAAAACCTACTCCAATATGCAGTTTTACCTCCAACTACAAAGGGCGTCTTTCCGCTTGTCCGCAATGAAAAGTTATTACGCTTTTGGTACTTCTTTTGGTGCTTCTTTTGTTGAAGCAGGTTTAACCTTTTTGAAGCGAGAATACCAATGCTCAACCTCAAAATCATCATTTAGTATTGGAAGAATTACGTAAGTAATATCCACAAATTCCCCCTCGTCCTCTGAACGACCAGGCTTAAATTTTACTGTACATTGAGGTGCTTTGATACCTGTGGCACCAACATTTTTTGGAGTAACCTCGACAGCCCTCACAGTTTGAACAACGTGAGTTTTAACATCAAAATCTCCTCCACTTGTAGCAGATTTACCAAGCCCATATCTCTCAAAAAGAGTATCCGCAGGTTCTTTTACGCGAGTGGTTAATTGAAACCCTCCCTCAAGTTGCTCATTCGCTACTTGAACGCCACCTGATGCCGTAGCCTTTAGTTCTTCGCCATCTGTTGCTTCCAAGCTCGTGGACTTATCGTTGATAACGCCCAGTGCAGACATTTCAGCAGCAGCAGGCATTTCTTTTTTTCCTGTGGAGATACCATCTTTGATAGTACATTTGCTCCACGACATTATAATTTGTGACATAATATCTTGTTTTAAATAGTTACTAATTTATACTTTAATTTTATTGCTATGAAATGTTGATCTATCTCATACTCAGGCTCTGTGTAGATTGTGTGTTGTAACTCAAAAAGATAATCTATGCTTTTATCAATAATGGTTTCAACCCACTTATTAGCTGTAATTTCTAGCTCTGTACAGCGTGTTATATCTTTTCGCATAACACCATCGCCATATGCGTCAAAGTCAGGAATATAGATATTGACCACCACCACACCTTCTTGTATATCTCCATTAAGCCCCGTAACAAATTTCACAATAGCATCTTCTAATGTTGAGTCTTTAGGTCGCATACCGAATTTGTAAACGGTTCCATTAATGACTGAGGGTAAAGAGCTATTATTTAATAGTTCGTAAATGTCATCTTCAATCTGTTGCCCTGTCTTTGTCATTTTACTTTAAATCCTAGTTGTTTCATTAATGTTGGTACAAGGTTCTCAGCAAGAAGTTGAGCGCTGTCTAGCACATTATACCCCTTAGCAGAGACGTGACGAGCATAGCTCATACCAGCTACTATGATAAGAACAATACCAGCAGGGAACTTTTTTGCCGTAGATAGTGCAAATTGCTCACTCTCTTTACCACCTGCACCATCAAAGCCTCGCTGAGTTATGACATTACCATCATTTACAATTACATACCCGATAGAATTTCTTAAATTACTTGTTCTATCAATGTATGTTCCTCCTGTTCGTGCTTCATTTAAACTTCTCTCTCCAACATAAGCCATTTTATTAATAATAGTTTGTTCGAGTTCGGCTAGCTGTTCATTTAGATATTTATCTACTTCACTCATTGGAGTGATTTGCTTAATTCCCATTATACAGTAATTTTAATTACACATACTACATCAAGATGCTCAATACTTTGTATAGAGAAGTTTCCTATCTCCTTGCCCTTCAACACTAGTTTGATTGTGTCTGCTTCAAATGGCTGATCATTTACAGAAACTTCATAAGAGGCTTCTGTAAAGGTGTTACCATTCGATACACCTCTGTTGTTGTGTTTAACAGCGCTAATAAAGCAAGGGATAGGCTTACTCCAATTCTCTGAGGGTTTGATAGGGTTACCATCTACAAGGCCGCCATGAGCTTTTAATTTGATAT
>CAMRAP010000191.1 GCA_947039985.1 uncultured Odoribacter sp. | reverse complement strand
CTACACTAATCTTAACACTCTTTCCCTACACGACGCTCTTCCGATCTCTCAATTGCACCTGCTGCACCTAGAAGATGACCAGTCATTGATTTTGTTGAGCTTATGTTAATATCGTAAATGTGCTCTCCGAATGCCGAAATCAAACCTTTGATCTCTGCAGTATCTCCAACTGGGGTAGAAGTACCATGAGTATTGATATAATCAATATCTGACAATTCTATTTCAGCATCTTTGATAGCTGCTAACATTGAGCGTTTTGCTCCGTCGCCTTCTGGATGTGGAGCAGTTAAATGATATGCGTCTGCACTCATGCCGCAACCTGCTATCTCAGCATAGATTTTAGCACCACGAGCAATTGCGTGATCGTATTCCTCAAGAATCAAAGCACCTGCACCTTCGCCAAGAACGAAACCATCTCTATCAACGTCAAATGGACGTGATGCTCTTTCTGGTTCGTCATTACGAGAAGATAAAGCTTTCATTGCCGAGAAACCACCCATTCCTGCTTCAATCACAGCTGCTTCAGAACCTCCTGTAATAATAACATCTGCTTTTCCTAATTGGATCTGCATTAATGAATCATTAATTGCGTGGTTAGCCGATGCACAGGCAGAAACTGTTGCGTAGTTAGGACCTTTAAACTCATATTTCATTGAGATGTGCCCCGCAGCAATATCTGCAATCATTTTCGGGATAAAGAAAGGGTTAAAGCGAGGCTTTTCACCACCGCTTACAAACCCTTGTATCTCCTGTTGGAAAGAAATTATTCCGCCAATACCAGATGCCCATATTACACCACAACGATCCAAATCCACAGATTCAAGATTCAATGCAGAATCCTTAACAGCCTGTTCAGCCGCTACAAGAGCATACTGAGTGTACAGGTCATATTTGCGAACTTCTTTTCGATCAAAATGTTCTGCTGAATTATAGCCTTTTACTTCACACGCAATTCTTGTCTTGAATTTAGATGCGTCGTACCTAGTTACAGCACCAGCTCCACTAACCCCGTTTTCAAGGTTATTGAAATATTCATTAATATTATTACCCAATGGGTTTATTGTGCCAATCCCAGTAACAACAACTCTCTTTAGATTCATTTCAAAATTTATTAAATGTAAAGTACCTAATATTTTAAAGTACGACTATAATTATTTCTTACTCTCGATGTAGCTAATAGCATCACCTACAGTACCAATCTTTTCTGCATCTTCGTCTGGAATCTGAACATCAAATTCTTTTTCGAATTCCATGATTAATTCAACAGTATCTAAAGAATCTGCTCCTAAATCATTTGTAAAGCTCGCTGTTGGAACAACTTCTGCCTCTTCAACGCCCAATTTTTCAACTACGATGCTGATTACTTTTGATGAAATTTCTGACATAATTTTATATTTTAAGTTAAACAATTTACGTACACTATTTTTAGCCAAACATATGAATTTAGCTAAAAACTTTATGGCAAATATATAAAAAAAAAGATTACTTTTGTAAAGAAAATCATTTTATTTAGCTTTAATAATTGAAAAAAAATCATAAACAATTAAATATGAACAACATAGCAATTTTCGCATCTGGTGGCGGAACGAATGCAGAAAACATAATATCTCATTTTTCAGGGTCAAAAGAGAACAATATAGAACTGATCTTATGTAACAAATCAGATGCATTCGTAATACAAAGAGCTAAAAATCATAATATTAAATCGATCGTATTTAATAAAGAAGAATTCACAAACCCATCAAAGGTACTTGACACACTCAAAAAAAACAATATTAATTTCATTGTTTTAGCAGGTTTCCTATGGTTGATGCCTAAGCATATTGTAGAACATTATAAAGGACGAATTATAAATATACATCCTGCACTTCTTCCAGCCTACGGTGGCAAAGGAATGTATGGCGACAATGTACATAAAGCAATTATTGAGGCTGGAGAAAAGAAAAGCGGCATTACGATACATCAAGTAAACGAGCTTTTTGACGATGGTGACATTATTTTTCAAGCAGAAGTAGAGATTAACAATGAAGACACTCCAGACACTTTAGCTCAAAAGATACATACACTAGAATATCGTCATTTCCCAACAATAATAGAACAGACTATAAACGCAACTCCGAGTGGACATCAATCAGTCTAAAGACTATTGCGGCACACGTTCGAGAATTAAAACTTATCCCCAAATCATTACGCTTTGAGCATCAACGCACTTCAGCTACTAAACAACATAATTAAAATTAAATAAATGTTTTTACTATTTTTCTATTTAACACTTGCCCTTTCAGTATCGTTCATATGTTCGGTAATGGAGGCAGTTATTTTATCAGTCACGCTCTCTTTTATAGAAACCAAAGAAAGAGAAGATGCGGCACAAGTCGGTCTACTTAAAAAGTACAAAGAGAATATCGACAGACCTCTTTCTGCAATTCTATCGTTAAACACAGTTGCTCACACCGTGGGAGCTGCAGGAGTTGGTGCACAAGCAACTAAAATATTTGGAGAAGAGTATTTTGGAGTCATATCTGCCATACTTACTATATTAATATTAATATTATCTGAGATTTTTCCAAAAACGATTGGAGCAAACTACTGGAAGAAACTTGCTATACCATCAGCAAAAATCATCAGAGTTATGATATTAGTAACCTATCCTTTGGTTTACATATCTGAGATAATGACCAAGATGTTTAAGAAAGAAGACGAAAACAAAACTTCTCGTGAAGAGATTTCGGTTTTAGCAGAGATTGGAACAAAAGAAGGAATCTTGCAGGAGGGTGAAAACACTGCTATCCAGAATTTGATTAACCTAAGCGACAGTAGCGTAGAACTTGCCATGACACCAAGGACTGTTGTTTTGGCAGCTCAAAAGAATATGACCTTAAACGAGTTCATCAAAGACACAACATACAAGAATTTCACTCGTATTCCAATCTTCGAGCACGATCTTGACGACAGTAATGGATATATCCTACGCTCCACTGTTTACGAGCATATCATCAACGGCAACGGAGAGATAAAACTAAAAGACATCGAGAGGGAATTCATAGTGGTCTACAACAATCTTTCGCTAGAAAGCACATGGAAAGAGTTATTGATTCGCAAAGAGCATATAGCAATTGTCATTGACCAATATGGAGGAGTGAATGGCATCATCACTATGGAAGACGTTATCGAAAGTATATTTGGATTTGAGATAATGGACGAGCGTGATTCTAGCGAGGATATGCAACAATTAGCTCGTGATCGATGGATCAAGATGAAGGAGTCTAGAGAGGAGATTTAATCTGCTGACGCTAATAAAACAAAAAAAGAGCACTTAAGTGCTCTTTTTTTGTTTTGACGATATATATAGCGTATTTTGGCATAGCCTAATGCGTTGTCGGTGTATACGCTCGAAACTAGCGTTTAGGATCAAGCAGTAATTCCAGAGGGGGAAAACGAAGTTTTCCTGAAAATTTTGATTAAACTTTTTAAAGTTTTGCTCAGCAGGAAACCAAAGTAAGACGCACCGATCGACAAAAAAACGTATTTTGGCATAGCCGAAATGCGTTGTCGGTGCGTACGCTCGGAACGAGTGTTTGTGCTATACTTTCTGAAAGGTAATCTTCACATCTCAACGAGAGCTTCGCAAGCACTTCGTTTTTGCTCTAGACTTATAGTTTATGCACAATCCTTG
>CAMRAP010000190.1 GCA_947039985.1 uncultured Odoribacter sp. | reverse complement strand
TAGAGAAATTTGAAGGGTTATCATTACGAGAAATCAGCAAAAGAACAGGGCATCACTTTAACACAGTAAAAAAATATGTGGATAAAGAGAATTGGAATGAGGAAACAAAGCCTAGAAAAGAACGTTCATCAAAATTAGATGAATTAAAGCCAATAATTGATGAGTGGTTAAAAATCGACCTAAAAATGCCAAGAAAACAGCGACATACAGGCACAAGAATTTATGACAGGCTAAAAAACGAAAAAGAATATAAAGGGAAGTTAAAAGTTGGCAAGCAAACGGTCATAAGCTATGTCACTAAAACCAAGCAAGAGCTATGCAAAAGTGTCTACGATACAGCGATTTTGGGATATCACCCATACGGACAAGCACAGGTGGATTTCGGCGAGGTATATGCCTTTAATGAGCTAGGAATAATGACAAAATTCCATGAACTTGTGATATCATTTCCAGCCTCAAATGCGGGATATGCGCAGATTTGTAAAACACAAAATGCTGAGTGTTTGCTGGAAGCGATGCAAAAGATATTTGAGTATATCGGGGCAGTTCCGACAAGAATTTTGTTTGATAACATGAGCTCAGCAGTTGTCAAAATACTACCAAAAGGCAAACGAAATTTAGCAAATAATTTCGAGAGATTTGTATTGCATCACGGATTTAAAGCTGTGTTTTGCAATCCAAATAAAGGGCAAGAAAAAGGAAGTGTCGAGAATAAGGTTGGCTATAAAAGACGAAATTTCTTTGTGCCAGTGCCAACGATAATTGATTTAAATAAGTTTAATGAAAACCTGTTAATCCAGTGTGATGAAGATTTAAAACGTGAACATTATCAGAAAAAAGAGTTGATTTGTGAACTTTTTGCGGAAGATATATCAGAAATGAATCCTTTGCCAGTAGAGCGTTTTAGAGTAGTCAGGATAGAAAAAATAAAGACTGATAATTATAGTTTTGCAAGATTCGAAAACAATAGATATTCCACTTCTCCAGAATACAATCGGTGTGAATTATGGCTTGAAATTGGTGCAGACATCATAAGGGTGCTTGATGAAAAATATAGAGAAATAGTCATCCACACACGATGTTACTCTGTAAAAACAGAGCCAATCATTGATTGGACAAAGTATCTAGTGGCAATTTCACGCAAACCAAATTCATTCAGATATACCTCGTTTTTTAAAGATGAATTACCAAAAGTTTGGCAAGAATATTTTAATAAGGCAGACTTTGATGAACGTAAAAAAATGTTAAACTTATTGGTTCCAATCATTCTTGATGGCAAACTTTTAGAAGCAACAAACATCATGTTTGATAACAAAATAGATAACTTTGACAACTTTTTAATCTTTTACAGAAACTTAATCGAACCTGAAAAAACAGTGGAAATCGTTACAAAAAACACTCCGATTCAAATACCATATAAACAGGATTTATCTGTATACAAAGGCTTGATAGGAGGTTTGGATAATGAGTGATTTACTTATTCAATACTGTAAAGAGCTACGTTTTAGCAGTAATCTCATAGAAAATGCAAAGCTTTTAAAATGCGAAGATAACTTAGAGTTTTTAACAGAATTATTTAAATTAGAACTTCAAAACAGAGAAATTAAACGCAAAAATGCATATATAAAATCAGCTAAGTTTGATGTGATTAAAACCTTTGAAGATTACACTTTTGAAGATATTATGATCCCAAATTCTATCGCTATCCACGATATTTTAAATGCTAACTTTGTCAAAAACAAAGAAAATCTTATCCTTTATGGTAACGTTGGTTCTGGCAAAACTCACCTTGCGATAGCCGCTGGCATAGAAGCTTGTAATCATGGCAAGAAGGTCAGATTCTTTCGTACATCAACATTGGTAAATCAGCTTGTTGAAGCTAAAAGGCAGGGTTGGAATGTCAACACTTAACTGAACAAATTTTATAAGGTCTGTAATCTATATTGAACAGGAGATAAATAACCAAGGGAACCATGAATTCTAATATGATTAAACCAGTGAACATAATCATACAATTCAAGTTTTAATTGGTCTAAATTTTCGAAATTTCTACCACATATAAATTCAGTCTTAAAGACCTTGAATGTCGCTTCAGAAACGGCATTGTCATAGGGACATCCCTTCATACTAAGGGAGCGCTGGATATGAAAAACGTCCAACATATCATCAATAAGCTGATTTTTAAATTCACTACCACGGTCTGTATGAAACATCTGTAGATAGCTCAGTTCAACCTGAATTGTTGCAAATGCGTCGTATACCAATTGAGCATCTTTATGAGCGCCAGCACTAAAACCGATAATTTCACGATTGAACAAATCTACAATTAAGCATACATAATTCCACTTGTAATTTACACGAACATAGGTTAAATCACTAACAACCACAGAATATTGTTGCTGGTTATCAAAATTACGATTTAACTCATTTTTCACCACTGACTCATTACATGTGCTTTTATGAGGTTTAAATTGGGCAACTGTATACTTAGATACTAGCCCTAACCGCTTCATGATCCTACAAATCCTGCGCCGTGATACGATTTGCCCCTCTTTTTCTAGCTCTTTTTTGACTTTTCTAGAGCCATAAGCATCTTTATTATTATGAAAAATTAGAATAATCATTTCCTCTAATTTGCTCTCATCTGCTACTTCTTTTACCATGTAATAGTAAGAACCCCGACTTATTTCTAAACACTTGCACATCGCTGATATTGTGTATTTGTGGGTATTTTGCTTGATTACAATTACTTTCGTCCGAATATCAGCGCCGCTTGCTTTAAAATATCATTTTCCATTCGTAGCTGTTGATTTTCTTTCCGTATTTTAATTAACTCTTTTTCTTGTTCCGTTCGATTATCAGCTTCCTTTGGTGACCCACTTGCATTAATCCTATTTATCCAGTTATTTAGTGCAGATGGAGTTAACTCGTATTCTCGGGTGATTTCTGGACGTGTTTTCCCACTATTATATAGCTGTACCATTTGGTGCTTAAATTCATCTGTATACTCTCGTTTTACTCTTTTGTTAGTCATGTCTTTTTTTCTCTTTTCTTTTTTATTTTATTATACATGACCTTATCTTTTCTGTACAGTTTAGTATAGCCTATCCAGTGGGGGTTCTATCCTTCTACGTCGCCATATAGAGGGCTCAAGCAAAGTAAGCTCCGCCATTTTTGTAGATGAGATTTCTGCCAATAGCAAAGGCTATGAATTTTATACCGTGCTTCAAGACGAGGCAAGTGACGAAGTATAAAGAATCAAATTTTATAATCCCGCTTTATATCGTTGCTCAATAGATAACTCAGAAAGGAGTGGTCATGAAAATGGCAAACAAAAAAGATCCTGGAAAATTCACGATTAAATTTAATATTATGGATCCATCCCACAGGCAAGTGGTGGATTTTTTAGAATCTATGGGGCGAACTAAGGCTCAGTTCATAGCAAATGCCGTATTACATTATATGAACTGTTCTGAGACTCCAGATATAAAACAATCAGTCCCTACTGATTATATAGCCGTAGAAACTATTGTACGGCGTATCTTAGAAGAACGAATGAGCAAGAATGATCATATTACTTCAAACCCCATTAAGGTAAACAAGCTAAAACCCATGTCTAAATCAGAGGATATCACCTTTGAAGATGCTGAAATTTTACTTGGTGAAGACGGAATGGCTGCTATTGCTGATACG
>CAMRAP010000189.1 GCA_947039985.1 uncultured Odoribacter sp. | reverse complement strand
GAGTTATAAAAAATATCAAGTCAAACAAGTGGTGTCCCAAGAGACAGTTGTGCAGAGCCTATTTATTACTGTTATTAGTTGGTTTGACTACCCATGTACAAGCAGAAACCAGTATAGGTGATACGTTGAAATTGAGTATTGAAGATGCCATTGTGCTTGCTCAAAAACAGTCCTTATCTGCTATTATGGCAAAAAATAGGTTGCAGACCTCTTACTGGGACTATAAAATTTTTAGGGCAGATCAACTTCCTGAAATATCCTTTCAAGGAAAACTTCCCACCTACCGTCGACAATATAACTCCTATCAGCACGAAGATGGTTCATACTCTTTTGTGATGAACGACAATTTGAGTCTGTCTGGGGGAATGTCTATCACCCAGAATCTTCCATTTTCAGGTGGAAAGCTTACCCTAAAAAGTGCCCTCGACTTTACAAGACAGATGGGAAGGACAACAGATAATCAATTTCTGAGCTCTCCTATTTCATTGACTCTTTCTCAGCCGATATTTGGAGTCAATTATATGAAATGGGATAGGCGAATAAAACCACTCCGTTATGAAGAATCCAAGGCTGAGCATTTGGAACAAATGGAAAATGTAACTCTTTCCACCATTGCTAAGTACTTCAATTATCTACTGGCACAATCTAGTTTTTTAATTACAAAACAAAATTTGGAGAATGCAAATAAACTGTATGAAGTGGCGCAAGCACGTAGAAAGATAGGGCAAATATCTCAAAGTGAATTGTTACAACTGAAACTGACAGCACTTCAAGCCAAAGGGAGTTTGACCGAATCACAAAGTACTTTAAAAGCGCGTATGTTTGAAATACGCACTTTTCTTGGCTTGGAAGAGACGCAGGAAATTTCGTTGATTGTTCCTGAAACCCTTCCTGCTAGTGGTTTGGATTATCGTATCATATATGAGAAAGCCATGGAAAACAATCCATTTGCTAAAAACATTCTTCGTCGACAACTGGAAGCAGATTACTCCGTAGCAACGGCAAAAGGAAATCGTCGCAAAATAAACCTCTATGCCTCTTTTGGAAATTCGGGAGTCAATGAAGAACTCGCAGGAGCATATTCCAATCTTGCCAATAGTCAGGTTGTGGAATTTGGTGTAGATATTCCCATTTTGGATTGGGGTAAACGAAAAGCTCGGGTAAAAATGGCTGAAAGTAATCGCGTGGTTACTGAATCGAGTATCAAGCAAGAAAAAATATCCTTCCACCAAGACATCTTTCTGCTGGTAGAAAACTTTAACAATCAAGCTGCTCAGTTGGAAATTGCTCTGGAAGCAGATGGTCTTGCAGATATGCGCTATCGAACAGCAATGGCAACTTTCATTTCAGGAGAAATCAATATCCTTGATCTGAACGATGCTCGAAATTCTAGGGACAATTCAAAACAAAAACTGATCAGCGAAATGTATTCCTATTGGAACTATTATTACAACATACAAAGCGTGTGTTTGGAGAAAATATCGGAATTGATTGTTTCAGATAGTCAAAAATAATACATTTGCAACTATGATTTTAATTATAGATGACGATTCGGCTATTCGTTCTTCGCTTAGCTTTTTATTGAAAAGAGCAGGAATGGAGGTCTTGGCAGTTTCAAGTCCCAAAGAGGCTATTGAAGCCATACATAATGAAGCCCCAGAACTAATGTTAATGGATATGAATTATTCCATGACCACTTCAGGGGATGAGGGAATATGTCTTTTAAAACAGGCAAAGATCTTTTGCCCCGATGTGCCAGTCATCTTAATGACAGCTTGGGGAAGTATCCAATTGGCAGTGGAGGGCATGAGAGCAGGTGCCTTTGATTTTATTACAAAGCCATGGAATAATCTCATGCTTCTGAATACCATAAAAACAGCATTAGACCTTAGGAAGCGAGAGGTGATCGAGGAGAATCAGGGAGATGGGAATTACTTGAAAGACCCCCGATTTGCTAATATCATAGGAAAAAGTAGGGCTATTAAAGAGATTTTAGAGACAGTGGAGCGAGTGGCAAAAACAAATGCCTCCATACTAATCACTGGAGAAAGTGGAACGGGGAAAGAGCTGATTGCAGAGGCCATACACAAGTGTAGCACACGTGCTTCTGCTCCATACGTAAAGGTTAATCTTGGAGGAATTAGTCAGAATTTGTTTGAATCAGAGATGTTTGGTCATAAAAAAGGAGCATTTACAGATGCTTATACAGATAGAGATGGGCGTTTCCTACTTGCTGATAAGGGAACTATTTTTCTGGATGAAATTGGAGATTTAGACCCAAGCTGTCAAGTCAAACTATTGAGAGTGCTACAAGAACAAGTCTTTGAAGTGCTTGGAGATAGTCGACCTAAAAAAGTGGATATCAGAGTGGTCAGTGCCACAAATAAAGATCTTTCCAAATTAATTGCAGAACAAGATTTTAGAGAAGATCTGTTTTACCGAATTAATCTGATTCCGATCCATTTGCCACCACTTCGAGAAAGACAGGAGGATATTCCTCTATTGGTCTGTCACTTTGCCAAATTGATCGCTCAAACACACGGTCTGGAGCTGCCCTTGGTATCTGACGAAGCGATGAACTATCTCCAACAACTTCCATTCGTGGGTAATATTAGAGAATTAAAAAATCTAGTGGAACGCACCATCATTGTGTCGGGGAAAAGTGTTCTTGATCAATCTGATTTTGAAGCCCTACAAATAAAAATACCTTCAACACAAGAAGGAGTCTTTGGAAACACACTAGAAGAGACCGAGAAAAAAAGGATCTCAGAGGTTTTGAGTGCAAATGATAATAATATCTCAAGAACAGCGCGGGAGTTGGCAATAAGTAGAGCCTCCTTATATAGACGCTTGGATAAATACAATATACCCTATAATCGCTAATAAAATGAGAGCTAAAGTATATTTTTGGATTTTGGCCATAGCCCTGACTTTGGCGATGCTATTCATTATCTTCTCTCTTGTAGAAGAGGGACTTAATTGGTATTTTGTTATTGCAGAGGGATTTATTGCGCTTGTTTTATTCCTTCTGGTTCAGTTATATATCAGGACTATAAAGCCCTTAAATACAATTGGAAGTGGTATGGATCTTCTAAAAGCACAAGATTTTAGCTCGAGGCTAGGCTATGTTGGACAGAAAGATGCCGATAAGATTGTTGAGATTTTTAATAAAATGATGAAACAGCTCAAAGATGAACGAGTACAATTGAGGGAGCAGAATCATTTTTTAGATCTATTGGTGAACTCTTCACCTATGGGACTGATTATTTTAGATATTGATGAAAAGATTGTTACACTAAATCCAGCTACTTGTAAAATGATGGGGCTAAAAGAGTGTGATCTAGAACATATGCTAGGAAAAAAGATCCAAGAAGTTGCTTCTCATCTGACAAAAGAGCTTGCTAAGTTGGTTAAAGAAGAGTCTAGTATGATCCATATGAACGATGGAAATATCTATAAATGTACACACGCCTCTTTTATGAATAGAGGGTTTAATCATACTTTCTACCTCATTGAGAAGATGACAGAAGAACTGCTGAAAGCAGAGAAAAAAGCCTATGAACAGGTCATCAGGATGATTTCGCACGAAGTAAATAACTCTATGGCAGGTGTATCCTCTTCTATTGATATGATACAGCACTCCCTGTCGGATGTTCCAAGCATGGAAGAGGAAACAAAAGAGATGGTTGAACTTCTTTCCATTGCATCAGATCGATGCATAAACC
>CAMRAP010000188.1 GCA_947039985.1 uncultured Odoribacter sp. | reverse complement strand
GCAAAGACCCTGCATTTCCATATTGTTCCTTGAGATATGGAAGCATGGCATCTAGCACTTCTGGCGCGATTGGTGTTGTTGCCGCTGAGTCAAGGTAAATCATACACATCCAATCCTTTCTCATTCTCCATAATGACAAAAATAAGTCTTATTCGGCTTCGTGTCGAACACCTTATAAATCTTGACACTTGTATTCCATGCGGCTTGCGGGAATCCTGCCTGCCAAACCACATCTTCTGGGTAACCGCTATCCCCTTTTAATGCAATCAATGTATTTTCCCTCACCCGCTCTGTGGGAGTAATCGTATGTAAATACGGT
Organism: uncultured Odoribacter sp.; assembly: GCA_947039985.1. GTDB lineage: Bacteria > Bacteroidota > Bacteroidia > Bacteroidales > Marinifilaceae > Odoribacter. Next base: position 3,414 of record CAMRAP010000188.1, on the reverse strand, counting down.
GCACAGCTGTATTGTCCTGGTGAGTAAATTACGTCATGTATCGTGTCCGCAAATCCTGGATAATTCATTCTGTTGATGACTACAGCGGCTATTCCTTGTTGCACTTCATCTACAATTGAATCAGACCCGCCCTCTGCCATAACTACTCGGCATAATAGGTCATACTCTTCCTCTGTCCACCACGGATTTGGCTCAGGCGGAGCCACCACAGGTTCTGGCACCTCTACTGTCTCAATTGGGGGTTCTTGAGGCATATCTATGGCTACTGCCACACTGTCCACCGTAACATATGTATGATCTTCTGGAAGCACCTGTACTTCTTCCATTTCAGCCATTTTTCCAGTATGTAGAAAAGCACTGACCAATAAAATTGAAATAATTATTTTAATTAAACCACACCACCTTATTTTTTTAATGTTCATCAAATACAACTTGCCCTCCATATTTTAGTGACCAACAACCACCATCTGTGATGGCGCAATCAGTGCAGTTTCCGCCACATTCAATTGCCGCTTGACTTGCAGTTGTAAATCCATCTCTATAGCGCACATGAGCCTCAGGGAACTGGAATGGATTCTCCATCGTAAGTCCAATCCATGCGCTGAATACAACATGTAAATTGTGGGGCAAGCACCCTCCCTCACCTAAATAAGCATTTACTATTCATTTGACTGAAATAATCCGAATCAGGAATATCCCCAGATACATGAAAGCGGAAGTATCGAGACAGCATGATTGCTGCTTCGACCTCCCGCCAATAGGTATTTGGGTCTGATTGTAGAACTTGTAAGTTCCGCTGATAAGCGTTTGATACATTAGGGCGCAATCGCTCCATCCTCCTTGCGTAGCACTTGCTGTGGCAGCCACACACTCTGCAAGTTGTCCCAGATGGAAGCGAAACGCTTTGGATACCTCCCATTTTTGAATTGCCTCGACTGATACTTAGCATGCTCATTTGTTTTCACCTCCAATAACTTGATCTTCTTTTTCGTTTTTAAATCTTTCCTCTAATTCAAAAACCCCTTTTGGAGTTCCTTTATAAAATCCTTTGAAAGGGCGATCAATATTTAATTGCAAATCTTTTAATTGATCCCAATACTCGGGAAGCTGCCAATACATATTCCGAAGCTCTTTCAAGTTCTTATTTGAACAACACCAGCAAGAAACTCTATCCAATATAGAATATAGTTCTACCACTCCATCCAGAACGCTCTCATGCCAATACCACCCTCGCTCATGGCAATATGACAAGCAATCGTCCTCACTCATGCCCCAATTCACTAAAGGAAGCCGTTTACCTTCAGATTTAGACTTTTCAAAGCGTTGAGGTTCATCAGCAGCAATCCCAACATAATCAGTTACAATATCATGAACTGATTTTTTATACTTTTGGATTGCGTTTGTCTTCTTCGAAGTACCCCATCGGCACGGACCACCGCACCATCCAAATCCATAATGATAGCCTTCCTTATTTCGATACTTAATCTTGCGCTCCAACATAGAATAAAGGAATGGTTCACTGGGGTGTAGTTCCACAAACTCTATCCCGTTTTCATGGAGTAGCCTTTTTACTCTATCTCTGATATGATAAATGGCCTTAAACTCCATCCCTGTGTCATAAAAAACAACGGCATCCAGAGGATAATGTTCCTCCAAAAGCCGCAACAACATAGCTAAGGAATCTTTCCCAAAGCTAACACTCGCTATATACTTCATACCGACCACAAACCAATCTGGTTGCGGTCAATCACTTAGTCCTCCCGTGCTACTTGCATTTTAATGCGTTTACGCTGCAACAAGAAATTTTATATCAGACTTATCAACCTTCTGACAACCCGGTTTACCGGGATTGGTATTACTCCTTTTTATTTGTTTTTTCAAAGTAATCTGCGAACTTTTTTAGCATTTTGTCTTCCTCTAAATAGAATATGTCGCAACCATCTAGCACATTGCAAACCAGCTGTCCGAATCTCCAATCTGGACACTCAACCGTCCAGATTTCTGCCAATCGATTGCAAAATTCTTGAATGCGTTTTGGATCTCTCATGTAAGCCAACCTCCTTTACTAATCTATAATAATTTCAATTTCATCTTTTGTGTTGATGATTCGGAATGGGCGCTGTACTCCACAACAATAGTGCTCTGCAGCTTCTAGTGCTATTTCAATTTTCTTCGGAATTGTCATATCAGTATTGCGGAACGTTGTATATAAGCTTCCCATTGCGTGAGATTCTCCACAACCGACAGCTGTAATTCCGTCATTTGGTTCTAAGACTGAATAATCACCTTGTATTTCAAACAATTTATTTTTAACTCCAACAATAAAATTAGCCCCCTTACTTTCTGGCGCGTTGTCCTTGATTCCTTTGTCGAATAATTCTATTGCATTCGGTATAAATTGCGTTGCCATGTATTTGTGGTCAATTTCTGTATGTTTTAAAACATCGATTTCTGAAAATAATGTTATTGAATATTTCAATAAATCTAAATGCCTAAAAGATGTAGTCCCGCCGATAATAACACATTTAATTATTTCGTTATGAAATATTTTTGGATTTTTGTTTACAGTCTTCGTGACTCCATTGCTTCCTAAACTGTCTGCTCCTATCCACACACAGTCATTTTCCTTGTCTACGAACCCAATAATACATGTCATCATAGCCCTCCTATATGGCAGTTTTTTCTAGCGCTGTGTTTATGATTATTCTTGCAAGCTTTACATCGTTAATCCATACCCGTTTGATATATATCCATTGTTGCTATCTCTCATAATTTTTCATGGGTATCTTCTCTCCCAAGACAATAATTGCGTACCAACTTACTTTGAATGTTCTTGACTTAAAATGCACTGCGTGCTATACTAAAGTTCATAATAACTTGTCATTTTATGGGTAATAAATTTAATAAACACCCTGCCTAAAGGAGAGTACACGATGAAAAAGCGTAACATGATCCCCGCTATGCTCCTTATAACTAGTTTACTTGTATCTTGCTCCTCAAACACCGCGCCTCAAGATGAGAATACGGCATCGTTACAGAAAGAACTTCTTCTGTTGCAAGAAAAGGTGACTGAGCTTGAAGAAGAAAACACAGAGTTAGTTGAACAATTAGACCAAATCACCACTAATGCCGTTCAGGATAACAGAGTGGATGATGTAATTGATCCTGTTGTTGAGCCTACCGTGATTTCCTTAGGCGAAACATACTCCGTTCCAGATATTGTTGAATTCTCATTAATCAATTCAGAGTGGAGTGATAAGGTTATCCCCTCTAATATCGACAATGGTTATACATATTATGATGATAAAATAGGTGAAACTTATTTTGTTGTACGTGGAGCAATGACAAATACATCAAATGAAATTATAGATTTTGGTTCTATCTGCGAAGCTTCTATACTACTAAACAATAAGT
>CAMRAP010000187.1 GCA_947039985.1 uncultured Odoribacter sp. | reverse complement strand
GTATACCTTTTAAACTCCCGAATACTAAATAAGGCCTTACTTTTACTTTTCAAGACAACAGACCCAACACCCCCATTATAGGAGTACTCCACATACCAAAAACTTTTACACTTCATAACCTATTGATTTAAGCATTTACTACTAACAAAAACTACAGAACGCCTATCCGTTCTAAGATGAGCCATACACAACCCAGCATATTTACAAACCTTAGCTCCCTGCCCATCATTAAACACACACCTAAAACATCCTACACCTTGAATCCTAACCCAGACTTTAGTTCCATCAATCATATACGATCTGTCAACTAAATATTTTTTATTTTCCATGATTTTAATTCTTTACATAATTTCAGAATCCTGCCTATTAGCAGCAGCCTTTCGCAAATCTTCAAGTTTGTACTCCACATTACGAGGTCTATCATATTTCAATATCGCTCCATTCCGTTCCCAACGCCTAACATTAGCCTCTCCAAATCTTTCAAATGCACCACGTTGTGATACATATTCAGGTTCACGCTCTTTTTCTTCAGCAATAAGGAATTTAAGATAGTGAACTTCATATCTTGTTAACGAAACTGTTACAACACCTTTTCCTGCTAATATTTCCATCTTATTTTAGTCTTATATTACTAAGTCTCAAATTAATCCATCATACTTGCTGCATACCTCAGCACATCACTTGCATTACACAACCACTTTCCGTGCTGATGTCCTGTAGGCTTCTCCATCCGAATAAACCCCTGAGCCACCAAATCTTCAAGCCGTGTTCGTGTACCCACAATAGTAGCAGCTACATTCTTTGAAAAATTAATATCTCTTACTGCATGGTAAATTGAATCCAATCTCACACTTGGCGATTCATGTTGATAAAGATTAATACGTCTCATGGTTTCATCGTTTTACAACCGCTACTGTTACTGCCGTTCTTCCTTTATTTACATCACAGGAATAACGCACACCCTCATTCTCTCTCTCTATTCCTACCTGATATGCCATTTGCCTAATGCTTCTGCATTTCTTAATACCTTCACAAGGAAATTCTTTAGACTCTCCAAGCTGCATCTCAGTTAACTGTCCTGTAATTGTTTTTTTCATTTCTTTACCGTTTTCTTGCAGAACATCAAAAAAAGCTGTACGTTTGTCCCTGTAATAAACAGCGACGTAAATCACGAGTTTCAACCGTGACAGCCATTTTTGTGTCTGTGTTTTATTTGTTTATTTCTTTACAGATGCAAATATAGGTACGTATATTCTATTACACAATAGCTGTTGGTAGAATATACGTACCTATTAACTTTAATTAGCAGTCAAAACTATGTCAACAAAAGAAAGAATACAGCAATATATTGAATATAAAGGGATTACAATATATCGATTAGAGTTAGATGCAGGGCTTTCAAAAGGATACTGGGCTAAAACAAAAAGTATATCGGCTGATACAGCGATGAAGATTAGTGTAGTATACGGAGATATCTCTGCAGAATGGTTGCTTCGAGGTGATGGTGATATGATTAAGTCGTATGACTTAGAAGAAAAACCAAATAAATATGATTTAATTGGAGAAACTATCCCTTTATATAACGCCGAAGCATCAGCAGGTATAGGAATGATGAGACTTGATAATGAATACATCGTTGGTAGTTTAAATGTTCCATTTGCAAGAAAAGGAGATATAGCCATTACAGCGATTGGCAATTCAATGACTCCAGTTATTAATAGTGGTGACACCCTCGTTGTCCGACAGCGCAACAACTGGCATGACTATATTGATTTAGGGGAAATGCATGTAATAGTTACAACAGAAGATGTTTTTGTTAAAGTAGTAAGTGAAAATACAGATAAACGCATTACTCTGCACAGCTACAACGAATCATTCAACGACTTTTCAATATCAAAAGAACTTATAACAGGTATCTTTAAGCTAATTGGCGTAGTAGGCCAAAAAAGCGGTGGCAGTCAAATTATTAATTTATAAAAACAATCATCATGGCACCAATTTACATCTTGATCATTTCAGGTATTTTACTTGCATTAGTCATTTTCCTTCTTTGCAGAGAATTAGTCTGCTGGTATTTTAAATACAATATTCAAATAGAAAATCAAGAGCGTATGATTAAAAATCAAGAAAAAATAATAACTCTTTTAGAAAAACAATATAAACTTGAAGAACCTGAGATCACAACAGAAAACAACACATCTCGAATGGATACAATTAATCCCTTCTGATTCATTAATCAAAACAATACACAAATTAATCTAATCACTAATATGGGACTACTTGACTTCTTAAAAAAGAATGAATTTAAAGAAATAGAAGAGCTTAAAAATGAAAATGCATCTTTATCCGAGTATAAAGAGATAGGAAATATTGCAAAACAAAAAGAAGCATTATTAATATCAATTAAAGATGAACAAGAAAAAGCGGAATTAAAAAAAACAAATATTTTATCAGAAATAAAAGCTCTTGAAATAACACGAAAGGAATTATCAGATGAGATAATAGAAAAAAAAGATATGATAGTAGAATTAGATGAGACTATTCTACTTCAGGAATTTGGCATGTACAAACCTGTATATAATTTTGCATCATCGGATATTTATAAAGATAGACTTGATAGAATAAAACAGGAACAAAAACAAATGATAGTGGGTGGTTCTGCTGCTGTTTGTGCTGCTCAATGGGTTGTCGAAGGTAGCGAGGCAAAAGGAAAAGCTATGACAAATCAAAATATAAAACAAATATTAAGATGTTTCAATGATGAATGCGATACTCTTATTGATAAGGTTAAATTCAATAATATAGAAGCTTACACAAAGAAAGCTACAAAGTCGTATGATGCACTTAATAAAATAAACTCAAAAAATCAAATAACTATTTCTAAGAAGTATTTGCAACTAAAATTAGATGAATTAAATCTATCTTATGAGTATGCAGTAAAAAAGCAAGAAGAAAAAGAAGAGCAAAAACGCATAAGAGAGCAACTAAGAGAGGAAGCCAAATTACAAAAGGAGATAGAAGATGCAAGAAAAGACATCGAAAAAGAACAAAAACACTATACAAATGCATTGTCCAAATTAGACATTCAACTTAATTCTTGTAACGAGAGTGAAAAAGAAACACTCCTTGAAAAAAGAAAAGAAATTGAGGAACATCTTACAGAATTAAATACGGCTATACTAGACATTGATTATAGAGACGCAAATAAAAGAGCTGGATACGTTTATATCATATCAAATATAGGGTCTTTTGGAGAAAATATCTATAAAATAGGAATGACTAGAAGGCTAGATCCTATGGAAAGAGTTGATGAGTTAGGCGACGCTTCTGTTCCCTTTAGATTTGATGTACATGCGATTATTTTTTCAGAGGATGCACCTAAATTGGAATCAATTCTACATAAAACATTTGAACATAAAAAAGTCAATATGATTAATGGCAGAAGAGAATTTTTTAAAGTAACTCTCGATGAAATAGAGGTTGTAATAAAAAATAATTACGATAAAACTGTTGAATTTAATAAAGTACCATTAGCTGAACAGTATCGAGAATCAATTAAAATACTAGAAAGTTTGACACAATAACAAGTTAAAAATACAAATAAAATTCCGTTCCATTGTCGGAACAAAACACAAAACAAATATAACTAATTAACATACAAACAATTAAGAGCTATAAGATAGTACACTGGCAGTGTTGAGGTGATCGGTTCGAGTCCGATATTCTCCACGGAGCTATT
>CAMRAP010000186.1 GCA_947039985.1 uncultured Odoribacter sp. | reverse complement strand
ACTTGTAAATACAGCCTTCTCAATGGGTAAACAATCGGTGAACGTTGAAAAGCTGAGTGTGGAAATGCCTGAGTATTTTAAAATGACAGGAGAGGGGGATTGTGTTTCCTATCAAAACCTAGAAATGATGCAGGGTCATTTTGATATGCAGGGGGAGTTTTTAGATGTGACTTTTGCACAAGCCTTTTTAGAGAATAAAGGAGTACAGATTCCTAAAAACACGAATATGTCGCTGAATGTAAGGGCTGATCGTGGTGATTTAGGGGCTTTATTAAAATTCTGTGCTGGAAAGGGATGCTTGTCGCTAGATGCAACATATCATCTTGCTCTTGAGGAGTATCAAATGGATTTAAGTCTGTCTACTTTTCCTTTAGGTCAGTTTTTATCTTCCGATTCTTTGGGGGAGATTGATGCTGATTTTCACTTGACTGGTCGTGCTTTTACTTGGCAAAAAGCGCAAGCAGAGTTAAGGGCTTCGATTAAGCAATTGGAGTTTAAACAACACACTTACCAGCATATTTTATGGAATGGCTCACTGGATAAAACTAGTTTCAAAGGCGACTTTACGAGTCGTGATTCATCCCTTTTAGTCCATTTAATTTTCAAGGGTGATTCAGTCGGAGAGAGCTATAATTTATCTTTGGATGGACGAGTGGATAAAGTTGATTTGTATGCATTACATGTTGTAGATGAGCCACTCAGTGTAGCTACTGATTTCGATATCAATGCGGGTGTTGGTGTGGATGATGCTTACTCTTTGACATTGAAATTAGACAGCTTGAATATAGCTAATATAGATCAAGATTTTCTTTTGGGAGATCTGAATTTAGGATTGGAGAGCATATTGAATAAAACAAAACTAAACTTAAGCTCTGGTGATTTGGTTCTAAAGTTTCAAGCGGATACTTCTTTGCTGGATTTTGTGGGGAATTTCGGAAGCATTGCACCTCTTTTGCAGGAGCAGATAAGCAAGCGAGAGGTGGATATGGAAGTGATTAATGATAAATTATCGCCTTTTCGATTGGAGTTGATGGGAAACCAGAAGAATGTATTTGCTCGTTTCTTGAGATATCGTGGAATCGGTTTCCAATCCCTAAAATTTGATGCAACATCTCGAAAAGAGAGTGGTTTACGATTCTGTTTATATGCCAATAAACCTTCTTTCAAAACAGTCCAGCTAGATACGATGCATATGGGTGTTTGGCAATCTGGAAAAAGTTTGGCTTATGTCTTTTCTGTCGCTAGTACTTCGGGAGATTGGGGTGAATTATTTAATTTAAATTTGACAGGCAAGATAGAGAAAGATCAGTTTCGAGTGGAATTATTACAAAAAGATGCTCTAGGGAAATTGAGGTTTGAAATAGGGGTGAACACCACATTGGGCGATTCATCCATGGCAATCAGTTTGTTTCCCATGAATCCTATTTTAGCTAGTAACCGATGGAGTGTAAATAAGGATAACCGTGTGCTTGTAAAAAAGGGAGGGAAAATAAATGCCAATTTGCAGATGGCCTATATGAACAAATTGATTCGTATACAATCTGTTGCAGATAAGGACGATATGTTTGATCGCTTGAAAGTTGATATTGCAGGTTTGGGCTTAAGTGCTTTCGGCGAGATGCTACCTTTTCTGCCTAAATTAAATGGGCAATTAAATACCAATTTACTACTCTATTCTCGTCAAGAAAATTTAGGTGTCGAGGGTGATATTCAAGTGGTGGATTTGGGTATTGATCAGTATCGTATAGGAACGGTAGATTTAGGCTTGGGATATACCTTAGGGAAAAACTTTACAGATCATGCCATTCACTTTGAGTTGAACATTGATAGTATTCGTAGCGCTGTTGTAGCAGGTGATTTTTCAACTTCTGGAGTAGATAGAGGTGTATCTATAGACATGAATATCCCTTCCTTTCCGCTCTATATAGCGAATGCTTTTATACCTGCTAATTTCGCAAAACTAGGGGGTGAATTGGTCGGTGATATACATTTTCGAGGTACAGTGGATGATCCTTTATTAGGTGGTGAGCTATTTTTTCGGGATGGAGAAGTAGATGCAGTCCTGTTGGGAACTCAGTTTAAATTGGATACCAATAAAATTGCTTTAAGGAGAGGAGAAGTCTTGTTTGATAACTATCATTTTATGGCTCCTAACCATAGTGGTATGGTGCTAAATGGGAAAATAGCTTTAACGCCTTTTGACAAAATGAATATGGATTTGACGGTAAAGGCAGATGAATTTGAGTTGGTGAATGTGAATAAAAACAAAGCTTCATTGGTTTATGGAAAGGCGTATGCCGATATTAATGCTCATTTATTAGGCGCTTTTTTAGCCTTGAATGTGACGGGAAATATAAACTTACTGAACAGGACAAATATTACTTATAATTTGCGAGAATCAGATCGAACAGTGGTGGATAAAAGTGTCGATTTAGTTCGTTTTGTTTCATTTAAAGACACGACATCAGATGAAACCTATCATGTATATAAGCCTGTAGCTGCCAATGATTTTGAATTGCGAATGTTGGTAGAGATTGGTGAGCAGGTTCAATTTGGTGTTAATTTGTCGGAAGATGCTAGTAATAAGGTGAGCATACAGGGAGGTGGAAATCTAGTGCTAAGCATGAATACTGAAAGTGGAATGACTTTATCCGGGAAATATATCTTAAGTCGAGGACTGGTTACGTATAGCGTACCTATTGTTGGGAAAAAAGAGTTTAATATACAGAATGGTAGCTTTGTAGAATGGACCGGTAAAATGATGAATCCTCTGTTGAATATCGCTGCATCCGAACAAATTAAAGCCAATGTGGATGATGGCGAACAGGCTCGACAGGTTTTGTTTAATTCAATCATTCGTATTCAAAACAACTTAACTCATCCTAGTCTTACTTTTGACTTGTCGGCACCCAATGATATGGTGGTACAAAATCAATTGGCAACATTTTCACCCGAAGAAAGAAGAAGAGAGGCATTGAACTTGCTGATTTATAATACATATACAGCTCCAGGAGCTTCCACTGAAAAGGGTAGTGGCAATATAGCCAATAACGCTATTTATGGATTTGTAGAAAATGAATTGAACAAATATACGCGTAAGGCAGGACTGACAGTTGGTTTGGATTCACGTGATATGGATGACAATACCACAGCAACAGATGTGACTTATCAATTTTCAAGGCAGTTGTTTAATGATAGGGTCAGTGTGAAGGTTGGTGGTCGCATTTCAAGTGAAGGAGAGGAAGGTGAAAGTAATTCAATACAAAATAATTTAGTGGATGATATATCGATAGAGTATGCTTTAACAAAGAAACGAGACCTGTATGCAAAAGCCTTTCGATATTCCAACTATGAGAGTGTATTGGATGGGGAGGTGATACGAACTGGTGTAGGTATTGTTTGGCGTAAAAAGTTCCGAAAATTTAAAGAATTATTCTGGAGTAAAAGAAGAAATGATGCATCAGATAAAAAGCAATAAAGCCATGAGAAATAGATATGTAGTGGTATTTTACTTATTCTTAATCGCTTGTTTTGTTAGCTGTTCAACAACGAAGAAGCTAGGAGAACATGAATCGCTTTATGTTGGCGTAAAGAAAATAAATGTAGAAACACCATCTGATATAAAACTGAATAGCACACAAAATTCAGCCATCTCTTCGGCTTTGGCTGTAAAACCGAATAATCCCTTGTATTCTAATCGGATTCGTTCACCTTTTCCCATCGGATTGTGGGTGTATAATTGGAATATAAAAAAGGAGAAGGGCGTGAAATGGTGGTTGTATAAAAAACTAGCCAAAGATCCAGTCTTAG
>CAMRAP010000185.1 GCA_947039985.1 uncultured Odoribacter sp. | reverse complement strand
AAAAAATCCTAAGCCCTTTTCATTTTTCACTCTCCTTCACCCACTTATCAGGTAAAAGTTCCCTATATTTTTCCAAAGGAGTGTTAGGTTGCCAATCGGTAATTTTTTTGATAACATCCGTAAAGTAATCAAAGAAGTTGACCTTATTCATTTTGCATGACAAAGCAACAGTATATAGTACGGCTCCTCTTTCAGCTCCTTTATGGGACCCGAAAAATAGTGAATTTCGCCTAGATATTGAAAAATAGCGATTATATCGTTCGATGAGATTGTTTTCTAGGTTTGTATCTCCCCTTGAAAAGATATCTAGTATGGCACTCCATTCGTTATCTATGTGATTCATCGCTATCGTTAAGTCATCTTTTGGAAGTGAGTTCTGTCTTGTTTGAATTCGTTGTATTTGATCTCTCATCTCAGCAAATATATCGGGAGTATACTGTTTGGGTATTGTTCTTCTGTTGACGAAAATGTTGAGATAGGTTCTTCAGGCATTATCTGAACAAAACTATTTGAATTTTGGGGAAGTGCACTCTGAATATTCTTGGCTAAATTTGTTTTAATAGACTTAACAGAGATTTTGTTGCATGCCATCCACTGGCGCATACCACGATTGTTAATATGCAAGTGCCGACAATATGCACTTAAACTGATTGGTCCTACCTCCTGTAAGTGATGTTTATAAGATTGTAAAGTTTGACTGTAGCGTTCGCTGGCGGTTTCGCTGGTTTTCATATGCTCTCTATTTTTCGTAAAAATTAAAGGCAAAGATAAAGGCTAGCGCTTAACATCAAAAGACGTAATCGCCGAGGCGCTTACTGTTGATATAGAATTCATCTTTCCTACTTACCACCTCAAAAAAAAGATAAAATACAGTGATGAAAAACAGTAAAAAGGATGATTTTTACAGGCAATACTGTAGCATTTTTTTCACTACATTTGCATTGTTGGGTTTTATCAATTGTGGATGAACTTTCGAAAAGAATGAAGAATATGAATACAGGAGAAATGATTATATATCAAACAACTGATGGACAAACTGCCATTGATGTCAGAATGGAGAACGAAACTATTGGGCTTACACAAAAGCAGATAGCTGAACTTTTTGGAGTTAAACGACCAGCTATTACAAATCATCTTAAAAACATCTTTCAGTGCGAAGAACTTAACGAGAGTTCAGTATGTTTCATTTTGGAACTAACTGCTGCGGATGATAAGAAATACTCTACTCAGCTGTATAATCTTGATGCCATCTTGTCTGTTGGTTATCGTGTCAATTCTAAAAATGCAACAAATTTTATGATCTGGGCGAATAAAATTTTAAAAGAATACTTGGTTGAAGGGTATACTATTAATCAAAATGCAAAATCGGAACAGTTAGAGAATCTAAGAGAGGTGGTAAAATTACTTTCAGACGTTACTGGCACTCGTAGTTCATTATCAGCAGATGAAGCAATAGGCATGTTTAAAGTGATTACAGATTACACCTATGCTTTAGATACACTAGATAAATACGATTACCAAAAATTGGAGATTGAGGGGATTACTTCAAATGGTAGTTTTCACGCAACTTACGACAACGCAATGGAGGCTATTTATATTCTACGTGATAAATTTGGTAACGGAGGACTGTTTGGCAATGAAAAAGATGAATCGTTTCAAAGCTCTATGGGGCAGATATATCAAACATTTGGTGGTGATGAACTTTATCCTAGTATTGAAGAGAAGGCAGCCATGTTGCTTTATTTGGTCACAAAAACCACTCTTTCAGCGATGGAAACAAGCGTATTGCAGCATTCTTATTTTTGTGGTTCTTAGAGAATAATGGTATTCTTTACAAAGCTGACAGGTCTATGCTTATTGGTAACAACACACTTGTGGCTCTTACCCTGATGATAGCAGAAAGCAGAACCGAGGAGAAAGACACCATGGTTAAAGTTCTGGTCAACTTGATTAATAAGAATAATTAGAGTGAAAAGATCTTATCCTTTACATTTAAATTAGTTAATTTTTATTTTCTAGTTCTTTCTATTCTTTATGCCAATAATGCAGCTGCACCAGCACTAGTAATTGCAGCAGGTACAGACTCTACAAATTTTTTCATAATATCTGTTGTATAATCATAACCTTTAGTTTTAGCAAGCAATGCCCACATAACGACAACCTCCTTACATTTTTCATGCATTTACGTATAAATACTTAAAACCGTTCCTTAATTTTATGGTACATTTGTCAAGTATGGAAAATAAAATTATGGATTCAATATTAAAGACAGCTATAACAGCAGCTTTGCATGCTGGCGAAGAGATTTTACGCATATACAAGGATCCCCGTTCGGATTTTGAGATAGAGCGTAAATCAGATAACTCTCCATTAACTATTGCAGATAAAAAATCCAATGATATTATTATGGAGTACTTAATAAACACTCCATATCCTATTATTAGTGAAGAAAACAAAACAATTGATTACGAAACTCGTAAAAGGTGGGATACCCTGTGGATTGTTGATCCCTTAGATGGAACAAAGGAGTTTATTAAACGCAATGGAGAATTTACTGTAAACATTGCTTTGGTACATGAGGGACGTCCTATTTTAGGAGTGATTTATATTCCTGTCAAAAAGACACTTTATTATGGTAGTCTTGAGGGGGGAGCATTTCGTATTGATGATATTATTTTCAAGTTCGGCATGAATTTTGATAGCTTCGGGAGTCAAGCTATCGCTTTACCAGTGGAACGTCAGGACACGTCCTGTATAGTTGTTGCATCTCGCTCGCATATGAGTGAAGAAACGACAACTTTCATCCAGAAACTACAGCAACAACACGCTGATGTGCAATTGGTTTCTATTGGTAGTTCGATAAAAATATGCTTGATAGCTGATGGAACAGCAGATATTTATCCCCGTTTTGCTCCAACTATGGAGTGGGACACCGCAGCTGGACATGCTATTGTAAAAGCTGCGGGGAAAGAGTTATATCACGAAGATGGAGAAACGCCATTGACATATAACAAAGAAAATCTGCTCAATCCTTGGTTCATTGTAAAATAGTGAAACATTAATTTAAGAAAAAAATGGCAGACAATATCTACCCTATTTTCGACAAAACGCTACAACGCGAAGATCGTGAGAATTTATTGAAGCAAAAAGGAATTATGATTTGGTTCACAGGTTTGTCGGGTTCTGGAAAAAGTACCTTAGCAATCGCTCTTGAACGTGAACTATATAAACAGGGTGTACTGTGTCGCATACTAGATGGCGACAATATCCGTAGTGGTATCAACAACAATCTGGGTTTTTCAGAAGCAGATCGAACTGAAAACATCCGTCGTATCGCTGAAGTTTCTAAACTATTTGTAGATTGTGGAATTGTAACCATTGCTGCATTTATCAGTCCTACGAATACTATTCGCAAGATGGCAGCAGAAATAATAGGTACAGATGATTTCTTGGAGGTGCACGTTAGTACCCCCATTGAGGAGTGTGAAAAACGAGATGTAAAAGGACTATATGCCAAAGCAAGGCGAGGAGAGATAAAAGATTTCACCGGAATCTCCTCCCCTTTTGAAGCTCCAAAACATCCATTCCTTTCCATAGATACAAGCTCTATCCCATTAGAAGAGTCTATCAAAACAGTCATGGAAGCTATTCAATTAAAAATAACATAACACTTATAATATACCAATGATATACTTTGTACATTGGTAAATTGATTAATTTTAATTATATGTCAGAATATAACTTAAGTCATTTAAAAGAACTGGAAGCCGAAGCTATTCACATCATTCGTGAGGTGGTTGCTGAATTTGAAAATCC
>CAMRAP010000184.1 GCA_947039985.1 uncultured Odoribacter sp. | reverse complement strand
CCTACCATTTATCTATGTACGTTCATCTGCAAAGGGACATGGTTTGTCGAATTTGATTGAAGGAGAGTATAAAGCGGGACAAAAAGTGGTTGTGATTGAGGATTTAATCTCAACAGGTGGCTCTAGTCTATTAGCAGTAGAAGCATTGCGTAGTGCAGGATGTGAGGTTTTGGGCATGTCAGCAATATTTACTTATGGTTTCCGTAAGGCAGAAGACAATTTTAAAAATGCAAACTGCGAATTAAGCACATTGAGCGACTATGATGCAATGATTGATTTGGCGGAAAAAAATGACTATGTTCAAGCTGATCAAGTGGAGAAGTTGAAAGAGTGGCGTTTGAGTCCTGAGACTTATAAATAAAAAGTCGGTTTGAATTATCCAATAGCTTGTGAAATTTATTATAAATTGGCATTAAATTTGTAATAGTTATTTTACAATGAAATTTGCAAGGCGACTTGTTGATTTTATGATCCTATTGATTATATGATAAAGAATAAAATATGCCAGCGATAAATACTACCAGTGAGATTTTTAAGATAAACAGTCCAATACAAGATGTTTATGCCCTCCTTTCTGATTTTAATAAAATCGGACGATTGTTTGAAATGGCAAAAAAGATGGGAATGGCAAATAGCATGCAATTGGATAAAATCTCTGAGAAAATAGAGGGTACTCGTTTCACAGAGGATGCTTGTTATGTTCAAGTGAAGGGAATGGGTGAAATTGCAGTGAAGTTGATAGAAAAAGAGGAGCCTAAACTTATAAAACTAGGAGGAGATGGAGGGATTCCTGTGGAATTCAATCTTTGGATACAATTGTTAGAAAATGGTCCTTATCACACTCGTCTAAAACTTACATTGCATGCAGAAATGAATTTGATGATGAAAATGATGTTGAAAGGGAAGTTGGAGAAAGGAATCAATCAATTTGCTGAGGGCTTGACCAAAATACCGTATAGTATGTTGAAATAAAAGAAAGTGCTACAAAATTGTTTCATAAATTTTGTAGCACTTTGATTTTAAGCCTGTTTGCTTTAAGCTCTTAGCTTGTGGCTATGTATCTTGCTTAATTTTTCTTCGGCATATGCTTTAGTGACTGTGATACTCTTCTTATTTTGTGAAGGAACTTCAAACATCAGATCAGTCATAATCATTTCACAAATAGATCGAAGTCCACGAGCACCTAAGCTAAATTCAATAGCTTTATCAACAATATATTCGTAAACATCTTCATTAAACTTTAATTTAACTCCGTCTAGTTCAAATAGTTTGATGTATTGTCTAATGATTGCATTTTTAGGCTCTGTTAGAATATTTCGTAAAGCAGTTCTGTCTAGTGGCTCTAAGTAAGTCAGTACAGGTAGTCGACCAATAATCTCTGGAATTAGTCCAAATGACTTTAAATCCTGTGGTGCGATATACTGTAAAAAGTCTGATCGATCAATTTTTTCTGTTGATTGAATAGCATTAAATCCAACAACCATAGAATTCATACGTGCTGCAATCTTTTTCTCAATACCGTCAAAAGCTCCACCACATACGAAAAGAATATTCTTCGTGTTAACAGGTATCATCTTTTGGTCAGGATGCTTACGTCCACCTTGTGGTGGTACATTTACAACCGAACCTTCCAAGAGTTTTAGAAGTCCTTGTTGTACCCCTTCGCCACTGACGTCACGAGTGATAGAAGGATTATCGCCTTTACGAGCAATTTTATCTAATTCATCAATAAATACAATACCTTTTTCTGCTGCTTCAACATCATAGTCTGCAGCTTGCAACAAGCGTGTTAGTATAGATTCGATATCTTCACCTACATATCCAGCTTCAGTAAGTACAGTCGCATCAACAATGGTAAAAGGGATATGTAACATTTTAGCAATTGAACGAGCCAATAATGTTTTTCCTGTTCCAGTACGACCGACCATGATGATGTTTGATTTCTCTATTTCCACATCCTCTTCATTGCCTTTGTGCAATAGTCGCTTATAGTGGTTGTAAACGGCTACAGCCAGATGCTTTTTTGCACTATCTTGACCGATAACATATTGGTCTAAAAATTCTTTAATCTCTATCGGTTTTTTTACCTCAATATGCTCCAGGTTCAGATTGGATTTGTTTTTTATCTCTTCTTGAACGATGTCGTGAGCCTGTGATGCACATTCGTCACAGATAAAACCATCCGTTCCAGCGATTAATAAGTTTACTTTGTTGCGGGCTTTGCCGCAAAATGAACATTTATCTTGCATATTCTTATTTCTTTGCTCTTGTTAAGATGGTGTCAATCATACCATATTCTTTCGCTTCTTCAGCATTCATCCAGTAGTCTCGATCAGAATCTTTTTCCACTCTCTTTACAGTTTGACCAGAATGATCTGAAATAATCGTGTAAAGTTCTTTCTTTAATTTTTGAACTTCACGAGAAGTGATTTCAATATCCGATGCCTGACCTTGAACTCCACTCATGGGTTGGTGAATCATAATGCGTGAATGTTTTAAAGCAGAGCGCTTGTCTTTTGTTCCAGCACACATTAAAACAGCAGCCATTGAAGCAGCTAATCCTGTACAGATTGTTGCTACATCGCAGTTGATGAATTGCATGGTATCGTAAATTCCTAAGCCTGCATAGATTGATCCACCTGGGCTATTGAAATAGATTTGAATATCTCTGCCTGGATCAGCTGTTTCTAAAAACAACAACTGTGCCATGATGATATTAGCAACATCATCATCAATAGGTACACCCAAAAAGATAATTCTGTCCATCATTAAACGAGAGAATACATCCATTGTTGCAACATTTAATTGTCGCTCTTCAATGATATTTGGGGTAATATAACTATTGCTAGCTGCTTGATATCTGTGCATATTTAAGCTGCTGATCCCTCTATTATGGAGGGCATATTTTTGAAAATCATCTTTAAAATTCATAGTCTATTTTTTTATTTTTTCAGGTTGCTAAATTACAAAAAAAATATGAGCATTGACAAAATCTTATTTTTAAACTATGATTTTTTTGTTTGTGACGGCAAACTTTCAAAAAGTTGAACAAATTTTATAGAAGATATATATTTTGCTCTCTGAATTTAAATAAGCTCGGCTAATATATCAGGATAGTTCGTTTTCTGTTTTTTTTATTGTAATTTTGAGGGCTAAAATTGAAGAAAATGGTTGAAGAAAAGGTGAAGTTTTGGGATCGCCTGAAACATAAATATAAGCTATCTGTTATTAATGAGACTTCTTATCAAGAGGTCTTTAAGTTTCGATTGTCTCAATTACATATTTTGATGGCGTTGAGTGTGATGACTATCAGTCTTATCACTTTCACGATTATATTGATTGCATTTACCGATTTGCGTGAACTTATTCCTGGATATCCAGATGGAAATATGCGAAAGATGATAGTAGAAAATGCAAATCAAGTGGATTCATTGGGAGAAGAATTGATGATTAGGGATCGTTTTTTAGCTTCTTTGCAATTGGTGTTAAAGGGCGGTGATACAACCCGTGTCATAGGAAGGCAGAAGGATAGCTTGAAGTCTGATTATGATCAGATTCGATTTAAAATTAGTAAGCAAGAGATAGCATTTCGTGAAGAGATAGAGGAGAAAGAACGGTTTAATCTTGGGGTTGGCATGAAAGAGCAGAACAAAGAGTATTACCACTTTTTTCCACCTGTAGAGGGAATTGTCACTCAGAGTTACGATGAGCAAAAAAGGCATTACGGAACAGATATTGTTGCAAAAGCAAGCTCAAAAGTTGCAGCTGTATTAGATGGTGTGATTGTTTTTACAGACTGGACCATGAAGACCGGATATG
>CAMRAP010000183.1 GCA_947039985.1 uncultured Odoribacter sp. | reverse complement strand
TTTATTAGATGTAATTAGCTACAATTTCTAAGGCTCAAAATTAATATATTCTTTGCTCACACTTGCTAATAGGCTATAAAAAAAATGGCTGCGACAAAGTGTTACAGCCATTTTTAATATATTGCTACTATTATTTCACCTCTTTAAGCAAGCTTTTTACAGCTGCTTCGAGTTGCTTGTCTTGCCCTTTCATAGCACTTTCAGGGTCGTTAAAAACTTCAATGTCTGGCTCCAATTGCATATTTTCAAGAATACGCCCTTGATTGTCTTTCATTCCCACTTGAGGAATACCAAAAGTAATACCATTTACCATACTATCCCACCACACAGCAGTCATCGTACCTGGAACAGCAGTACCTATTAATTTACCTAGTCCAAGTTCTTTGTATACCCAAGGAAAACCGTGTGCATTACTGTAATTTCCTTCACACATCAATACAGCTGATGGTTTTGTCCATTGTGCAAATGGGTCAATACCTATGAACTGTCCTCGTGGAACAAATTCTGCAAATTTCTTCCCACTTAACAAGTGAATTAAATCTTCGTGTAACCATCCGCCACCATTAAAGCGAGTATCTATAATGATCGCTTTGCGATTGCGATAGCGTCCTAATAGCTCAGAGTAAGTTTTACGGAAGCTAGGGCTATTCATGGCAGAAATATGGATATAGCCAATTTGATTGTTTGAAAGGCTATCCACCATTTTTTGGCGTTGTTTATTCCAACGGAAGTATAGTAAACCTTGTTGGCTACTGTGAGGAATAGGTTTGATATACTCTTCAAATTCTTTCTTCGTAGAAGGATTATAGATCGTTAATACGACACGCTTTCCTGCTTTCCCTTCTAATAAGGGAAAATAATCCTCTCCTTTTTTAATCTCTTGATCATCTATTTTACGAATAATCATACCCACTTTGATGGTGTCTATTGAATACAATGGACCACGTTCAAGTATTTCGCTAATTTTTAATCCATCTCCTTGGTAAGTGTCATCATACAGTGCACCTAATGAAGCAGTTGCTATTCGAGGAGCACGTTCTGCATATCTTGCACCAGTATGTGAAGCATTCAGTTCACCTAACATTTCAGCTAACATGTCTGCAAAGTCTTGATCATTATTAATATGAGGCAAGAAACGTTCATATGATTTTTTATAATAAGCCCAATCAACGCCTTTGAAATCTTCCGCATAAAATTTGTCATTTACTTGCTGCCATACATAGGTAAATAGGTTGGCACGTTCTTTTGTAGGCTTTAATTCAAATTCAACCTTATAGCCCAATGGTTTCATTTGTCCATTGGCTTGGTTGATATTGAAAATACGATCGCCAGAAAGGAGGTAAAGTACTTTACCATCTTTGGATAGTTCTAGTGATCCATATCTTCCAACTTTAGATAAAATCCGCGTACTTCGATTCTCAAAATCATGTACCCAAAGATCGTGTCCTCCTTCAAAAGCAGCTAGGTAGAATAGTTTTTTTCCATCATTCGTTAATACAGCATCTCCAAGACTAGATGAGTTGATGGTTAATTTAAGCATGCGCTCATCTAAGTTGTCTAGATCCATTTTTAAGATCGGCATGGTGTTTCCATCCTTATTTACTGCTTTGGATGCATCCTCTTTCTTATCGTCCTTCTTATCCTCTTTCTTGTCGTCCTTCTTTTCTTTTTTCTTTTTCTTATCTGCTTCCGCTTTTTCTTTTGCTGCTTTTGCCTCAGCAGCTTTTTTAGCGTGGAGCATTTTTAATTCTTTGTTTAAAAGTCGCTCTTCTTTGTTCATGCGGAATTCGGCAAATGCTTCAGGGTCTAAGAAAACTCCATAGACATCCCTTTGAGCACCCCAGCTCCCGTGACTACGCATTCCTTGGCGATCTGTGCTCCATATAATTGCTTTACCACCCATCATCCAGCGTGCATTTTCATCCGAGTAGCCACTGTTTGTAATATTATGAATTTCACCTTTTCCATCTGCTTTCACAATAGCAACATCTGGGTGCTGCCATCCTCCTTTTTCAAAGAATTTAGTCAAAATCCAACGTCCATCAGGTGACCATTCAAAAGCTTGGTCGCCATCTCGATATGAATAGTTGTATTTAGCGGGTAGTACTGTTCTACTTTTTTTGCTTTTTAGATTGATAACCTTGATTTCAGTGCGGTTTTCAAAATAAGCCACCTCTTTTCCATCTGGAGAAAATGCGGGTTGAAAGCAAGCATTTGTGCTATTTGTCAACTGTTTTTCCTCTACCTCGCGAGCATAAGCAAATGATTGATCATCTTTGTTCTTTATGTGGGCAGTGTATATTTTCCACTGTCCGTCTCGATTTGAGGCATAGACTAATGATCGTCCATCCGGAGAAAAATTGACATTACGTTCTTGAGCCGCTGTATTCGTGATGCGTTTTGTTGTTCCAAATTCAGCATTTGCCACAAAAACATCACCCCTAACTACAATTGCAAATTCTTTACCATTTGGTGAAACTGAAATATCTTTTGCTCCAGAACTCCAATTGTACTTGATAACATCTGCCTCTTTATTGTCAGCAATCACTTGAATATTTATTTTTTTCGCTTGTTTCCCAGCTTTCATTGTGTAAATTTCGCCATCGTAAAAGAAGCACAGCAAATCATCATTTGAGTGAGTTAGAAAACGTACCGGGTGCTTCTTGAAATGAGTCAGTTGTTTGATCTTTTCTGGATTCTCTAACGACATTTCGCACACATTGAAATCACCAAAACGCTCACTCAAAAAATAAATGGTATTATCATCAGCTGCTAGGATAGGATAACGATCTTCCACTTGCTTCTTGGTGATGTTTGTAAATTTACCTGTTTTTAAGTCATGCATCCAAATGTCACGACAAATGGATGAGGTGTGATGCTTGCGCCATTCATCTTCATAGCCTTTACGATCGTGGTATACAATTTTATCTCCTGCTTTATTGAAAGAAATATTGAATGCTCCAAAGGTCAGGAATTGTGTTGAACGTCCTCCTTCTACAGGAATAGAATAGACTTGATTTTCAGAAGGGTATTGACCATACGCTTGATCGGGGGTAATGACACTATTGTATAATATATTTTTTCCATCCGGGGTAAATGTATTGGGAATAGCATTTCCAGAGAAAGAAGTTAAACGATTAGGTGAACCGCCTGTTACTGGTAGAGTAAAGACTCCCATGCCACCTTCGCGTTTAGAACTAAATGCAATGGTTTTTGAATCTGGCGACCAGATTGGGTGAGAGTCATACGCAGAATGAGTGGTCAGCTGAGTAGCTTTTCCACCTTCGCTTGCTACTAAGAAAATATCTCCTTTATAGCAAAAAGCAATCATTTTTCCATCAGGAGAGATAGATGGATAGCGTAGCCATAGTGGATTTTCCTGCGCCATTGTGCTAGAAAATACAATGGTACATAATCCGACAAAAAATAGTTTAATAAAATTCATGTTTATGATCTGTTATGATTAATATAAGCACATAGAATTAGTCTGTGCATAGCACTTTTACGATATCACACATTCTCCTTTTTTTCAAAAACTCAATAGCAAGTTCAACAGTGATATTAAGCAGCCAAGTTTTGAAGGGAAGTTGGATAGGATACTCACTTAAACAGCTAAAAGACTTTTCAAATACCTTAAGTTTTAAAGTTTTAGCATCACTTTCACTTCTTTCTATTTTTAGGAGTACGCAATATACTGCTTTTTTATATTTTTTGAAGAATTTTTCATATGCTTTTTTATCTCCATGAATAGCTTTGCAGGTTATTTGTAATCATATAGAGCTCTCTCCGAGCATTCATTGTTTTCTTCCATCTTTTTTAG
>CAMRAP010000182.1 GCA_947039985.1 uncultured Odoribacter sp. | reverse complement strand
TGCAGGAAACAAAGTATCTATAAAGGACTTATATCTACGTTATCACGTTGGTAACAATGGTATCATTTATGCAGGTAATTATGCAGAACCATTCTCTGCAAGCAATATTGAAAGCACTGGTAGCATGAGTTTCATGTTTAAATCTCCAACAATTGATGCCATGGGTACTGGTCGCTCATTAGGTATCTCATACCGCTGTTTCGGCGACAGGTATTGGAGTGAGATTGGTGCATTTAGCGAAAAAATATCCTCTCAAAGAAGTGAAGGCGATAAAGGTTGGTCGCTATCCACTCGTATGTTATTCCGTCACACACCAGAAGATTCTGATTTTGGATTTCACCTTGGAGGCTCATTCAACTTCCGTAAACCAGATGCTAAGGGGTTTGAGAATGGTAAAGACGACCATAATCGAATCTATAACGTAAACTCTTCGCTAGAGTCTGTAGTCGACGAGACAAACTTTTTAAATGCAACCATTTACAATGCCGATAAGGTTATAAGATATGGTGCTGAAGTAATGGGATTTTGGAAAAATATCTATCTACAAAGTGAATATATTGGTTCAACGACGACTCGTAATAAAGACTGGGAATCGCTTTTCAAAGAACAGCTAGGTGGACTTTGGAGCTACAAGACAATGGAGTCGTTTAAGAATTGGTTTGGAGACGATCGAAACATCAACTTCAATGGTTTTTACGTTGAAGCAGGATATCTTCTTTTGGGTGGTGATTACGAATACAATAGCGTAGATGCCCTTATGTCACGTCCAGATAGAGGTGCATTGGAATTTGTTTTTCGCTACAACTACACAGACCTTGACGATGTGGATGGCGAATGGTTTGATGGCAGATTCTATGCAGACAAAGCCTCAGGCCAACCGAACAACTCTGTTTCTGGAGGTAAAGTGAATAGTTTTACCTTTGGAACCAACTACTACATCACAAAAAACCTTATTGCAAAACTAAACTACAATTACCAAAAATTAAATAGCTACCAATTCCTAGATAAAAATCTAAACTCATTCATGTGTCGTCTATTTTTTGAGTTCTAAAAGTACGAGCTACACAAGCGTAAATAGTAAAGTCTCTTTATACTTGTGCAACTCAGCTTATACCATTACATAAAAAAAATATATTATGATAAACTTTCTAAAACCTGCTCCTCACAAACCAATGGTTGGTGCTAGTAGGGTTGATAAGGATTATAAAAAATTACGTTTCCAAGTATTTATGGGCATATTCATCGGATACGCTGGTTACTACTTGGTTCGTAAAAATTTCTCTCTTATTATTCCAGACTTAATAGACATGGGATATACTAAAGGGGAATTAGGTATAGCACTCTCTGCCATATCCATTGCCTATGGTATAAGTAAATTTATGATGGGAAATCTATCCGATCGTTCAAATGCCAGAAAATTTCTAACCATAGGTTTAGTTTTATCTGCACTGACCATGATCATAATGGGATCGTTTGCCTTTGCAGTCAGTTCTATCACTATGATGTTTGCCATATTATTTATCAATGGCTGGGTACAAGGTATGGGATGGCCTCCTTGTGGACGTACAATGGTGCATTGGTTCTCGCACAAAGAACGTGGAGTAAAAATGTCCATTTGGAATGTAGCCCATAATGTTGGAGGAGGACTTATTGGCCCACTAGCTATTCTAGGCTATTCAATATTTGGCGACTGGCAATCCAAACTCTATTTCCCTGCTATTGTTGCATTGGTAGTTGCCTGTATTACTTGGCTATTGGTACGCGATACTCCACAATCTTGTGGACTCCCTCCTATTGAAGAGTATAAACACGATGCATCAAAAACTTACTCTGAAAAAGATGAACATGAATTTTCTGCCAAACAGATATTCTTCAACCATATATTCAATAATAGGCTACTTTGGTTAATCGCATTTGCTAATGCCTTTGTATATTTAGTTCGATATGGAGTATTAGATTGGGCTCCAACCTACCTTGAAGAAGTAAAGGGTATGAGTGTCACTGAAACTGGCTGGGCATATTTTTTATATGAGTATGCAGGTATTCCAGGTACACTTATTTGTGGCTGGATATCCGATAAAGTGTTTGGCGGTAGACGAGCTCCATCTGTTATTATATTCATGGCACTAGTACTTATAGCTGTTATTGTATACTGGAAAAATCCTCCAGGAAATCTATGGGTAGATAACCTGGCACTTATAGCGATTGGATTTCTAATTTATGGCCCTGTTATGCTAATTGGTGTGCAAGCACTCGACTTAGTACCCAAAAAAGCAGCAGGAACAGCAGCAGGATTTACAGGTCTGTTTGGTTATTTAGGAGGAGCATTATTTGCCAATATTGCCCTTGGATATGTTGTTGACCACTTTGGTTGGAACGGAGGATTTTATATTCTGATAGCATCTTGTGTATTAGCTATTATTTTAGCTGCATCGACTTGGAAACGAGAAAAATTAATGAATAATGGATAATATGGTCGAAGGCTAAAACAATCTATACTTAGTACATCAATCACTTTTTTTACTAAATTTGTACCCATAGTTATTCATTATTTAATACACAAAAGAGAGTAGATGAAAAATCATTATTTTAACGAAGATACGAAGAACCAACTGGCTATTGTTGCAAGACAAGAAACAAAAGTAGGAAAAACAGAAGAGCTTATCCATTTAATTGAAGGATTGGTTGAAGATACACGCAAAGAAAATGGAAATCTATGCTACAATGTATTTCAAGACATAGATAATCCGACCAAAATTCTTTTTTACGAAATGTGGAAAGATGAAGCAGCCTTTAACGCACACTGTGAAAGTGAGCATGTGAAAAATTACAGAAATAAGATCCAAGATTTAGTCGAAGGAGAATTAGTTTTAGACATCTATGAACGGTCAATTGCACCTATACCAACAAGTAGTAAAAATGGATTAGTATTGTTTGCTCAGATCAAGGCAATTGAAGGAAAAGCAGCAGAGTTACAAACTATCTTAGAAGACCTAATCCCCCTTACCCTAGCAGAAAAAGGAGCAGAACATTATGAATTGCACAAACAAAAAGGAGAAGCCAATCATTTCATGTTTCATGAAACTTGGACAACTGTTGCAGATTGGGACGCTCATATGCTAACCAAACATCTGATCGATTTCTTAGAAATTATAAGCAATTATGTAGTTGGAGGTATTAATGTATCGAAAACTAAACTCATCTTTTAGTGTCAGTTTCCTTTTTTATTTAAAATATGGGGATGATGTTAAACTGTTGAAATCAGAAATAACTTTAGCGAAAAAGTGAAACAGTTATTCTGATTTCAATGGCTTTAAAATCACTACAAATGCACTTTTAGTGATTCCCCTAACCTCTGGCGAGACAACTTCCTGTGATAATCTGATTTTCTACTTTAAAACCTTTTATTGTACCTTCAATAATAGTTTCCTTTATTTCACAACTTGTCATAATAAACAGTAGTGAGATTAAAATAATCATATTTTTCATGATTCCGTTTTACAGCATGGGGCAAACTAGACTCAATTAGCTTGCCTCTATGCCTATTATAAATCATTAATGTACTTCTTTGTTACTTTCACCTTATCTTCTGGATAGTATATATCCACCTTGGTGTATGGGTGATAAATAAAATCAAAGAATGGAATTTTTACTCTGTTATTAATATATATCCTATTCTCTTCTATTTTTATGGGATTCTCTATTCGATTCATTCGCTTAAAAGCATCGCCATGAAATTTACCATTTGATTTTCTAGTAAAAACCACCTTGATTTTATCTAAAGAGTTGTCTTTATATAAATAAACATAATTCCCAATAAACACCATTCCATCCTCCTTTG
>CAMRAP010000181.1 GCA_947039985.1 uncultured Odoribacter sp. | reverse complement strand
CTAGGCAAATAAAAAGGAGTGATTTTTAAAAATCACTCCTTTTTATTTGCCTAGTTAATCCAAGAATAGTACCTACTGTCCAATACTCTCTTTTATCCGTTGCTCTACACGCTTAGCCAACTCTTTCGACGTTTCCTCCTTTAAAGGATATACTGCTGGTAAAAATTCAATACCAACACGAGAGAAAAAACGAGGGATTTTTATTTTTGAATAAGTAGCCAATTCAGTTCCTATAATTGCAACGGGTACAACTGGCACATGAAGTTCCATACTCAAGATAGCAAAACTCTCCTTAAACTCTTTCATCATGCCATCCTTAGAACGAGTACCCTCTGGAAATATGATAATATTTTTGCCCTGTTTAAGCACTTGATACATCTGCTGCAATGAGGTACGCACATTACTATTTATATCCATTGATATCACATTATTCCTCTTCGCCATAAACTTTGTAAAAACGGATTGAAAATGCTTTTCTTTCGCAAAAAAGAAGGTATTTCTGACCACATTCCACTTAAATGCAGAGGTAATAAAAACAGGATCTAGACCACTTCTATGATTAGCAACAAATATACATGGTCCCTTCGGTACATTCTCTCTCCCTTTTTTCTTAAATAGATAAGATATATGGAATAGCAACTTAATATAATTAAACAGAAACCAATGAATTACACCTGATTTAGGGAGTTTTATATCTATTTTTGCATCCTCAAATATTTTTTTCCACGACACACTATTTTCTACTTGAATGGAAGCATTTTCTTCTACATAAGCTGACAACTTATTCAAAGTGGACAAAACATTCATTTGCTCCTCCTGAATATTTACATTAAAATTTTCTTCAATATAAGCCAATAAAGAGACTCTACCCAAGGAGTCTAGTGATAAATCCATTTCAAAATGATCATCCCCATTGGCATATATGCCCGTCTCGTTATCAACAAAATGCTTTAAACGTAAATATTCTTCGCTTTTTCCTGACACCTTCTCCTCTACTCGCTTTTCCTCCTTCTCAGAGATAAATGCATCCAATTTAAAACGCTGAATTTTACCTAATCGAGTTTTAGGCAATTCGTGTGATGTGACATGAAAATTCTTAATCCTTTTATAGCTCATCGAACTACTATTGTAAGCTTCAATCTCAGGTCTAATACACTCTTCGATTGTTTTTCCTGTGTTGATTCGAATAGCATCCATATCTGGAACCACGATAGCCTGCAAAACATCATCATGTAAGAATACAGCAATATCATTAATCGATTTTGAATCAGCTAAAACAGCATGTTCAATCTCAACAGGATTGATATTTTTCCCATTGGATGTAACAATAATTTCCTTTATACGTCCAGTGATTTTAAGACGTCCTCCTTCATCTAGTTCTCCTACATCTCCTGTATGCAACCATCCATCACGAATAATTTGAGCAGTCTCTTCTGGTCTATTATAATATCCTTTCATCACATTGGGTCCTTTAACCAATATCTCTCCACTCTCCGAAAACTGCATTTCCAAACCAGGTAATAATTTACCACAATAGCCCACTTTCCGATCCCCAGGTCGAGTAAAGGCTATCATAGGAGCACACTCTGTCATCCCAAATCCCTCCAATACATAAAAGCCAAGTGTTTTAAAAATATTTCCTGTTTCGATAGACAAAGCAGCTCCTCCTGAAACAAAAAACTCCATATACCCACCAAACTTCTGATGTACAGCTTTGAAAATTGTTTTTGAAAAAGACTCACTTCCAATAAAACCAGCTAATTTAAAAAATGCCTTTGCAACAAAACTAGTATTGATCTTTGTCATAATTCCTTTTGCCAAGGCATCATATAGTCGTGGAACCCCTATCATAATAGTAATCTTACCCTCTTGCAAGGTCTTTATAATAGCTTCTGGTGCAAGGCTATCTACTATATATATTGTTCCACCGGAATAAATAGGCGACAACAGTGCACCAGCAAATGGAAATACATGATGAAGTGGTAAAATCAATATAACTCTACTATCTTCATTAAAAATAGGTACATGATTGATTACTGCATCTACATTATACCAGTAGTTCTCATAGGTCAACATCACACCTTTAGGCGAACCTGTTGTACCTGAAGTATATATAATAGAAACCACCTGCTGCATATCCCCTATGGGTATTTCAACCAAAGGCATTGTCTCCACACCTTTAAGATCAATATCTTCGGGTGTCAATACTGGTACAGTATAGTTTTCAATATCAGCTATAGACTCCTTTACAAAATCTATTTTTTCTGGCGAAACAAGAATCAAATCAGGGCGACAATCATCTACAATATACCTCAATTCTTTAACCGTAGACATCACATCCACCGGTACAACAATTGCATTCAGTCGTAAACTAGCATAAATAGCAAAGATATACTCTGGAGTGTTTTCTGAAAAAATAAGAATTCGCTCTGGAACTTTCCCATCTATCACAAAATTTTCACTATAACGCAATGAATACTGCAACAGATCAGTATAACTATAATTTATTCCCTTGTAAACAAGAGCTGTTTTATCTCTATTTATTAACATACACACATATTATTACAAACTATACGACCATATTCGTCACTCGATTTACAGTTACAACTGCACCCATTTCATCTTTAATTTCAACTTCTATAACGTGAGTACGTTTACCACAATGAATAAACTTCCCACAGGCTATCACATAACAGCCTTTTGCCTGCTTCATGTGATTACCATTTATCTCTATACCATATACACTAAAGCGTAATTCCTTTGGTACAGTGATCATACTTAGAGCTCCTCCTACAGTTTCAGCCAATGCCATATTTGCACCACCATGTAAAGATCCATCTGGCCTACAAGTACGCTGATCAATAGGCATTTTAGCTTTCAAATACCCCTCACCTACTTCAATAAATTCTATACCCAGACTTTCCATTAAGGTATTGGGACAGATTGAATTGAGCTCTTGTAAAGTATTTTGCATATTTATTTATTTTCGTATTCGTGCTTCCGCTTAGGATTCATTGGGAACCATCCTTTTTGGACTCTTTCCTTTTGTTCAAAAACTTCTAATATCGTCCAGAAAGAGGAGAAGGCAAAGACACCGAGTAAAGATGACCAAAGCACCTCTCGAACAATCAATGCAGCAATTACCCCAACGATACCCAATAATAAAAATATCCACCAACAACGGGTGCCTAAATAATATTCAGACTTTATCACTATTGGGTGAAAAAAGCCAATGATTAAGAAAGTACTAATCCCTATCAGCAATCCTACTAAATTATAAGTCTCTAAAAACTCCATAAATCTTCCATTTTAAATTGGTCTGCAAGAGAAACAAAGTTACGCTAAATAATACAACTCCACAAATTAAAATATTCTCTCAAAAAAGCTTATCATCACAAGGAAAATACAGAGAGAGATTCCAAAGAGAGGGAATAATTGATGCCAAAAAAGTTAAATAGACTTTTATTGGAAGTGAGGCAGGTCGATGCGAAAAGTGGTTTGCTGCGAATTACTCTCATAGATGGAGAGATGTCCCCCGTGTCTACGAATAATTTGTTTGCACAAACTTAGCCCTATTCCACTCCCTTCTGATTTAGTGCTAAAAAATGGAATGAATATCTTTTCTTGAATCTCTCTAGGAATTTCAGTACATGTATTCGTAATATCAATCAACAAATCAGCTTTTTATTGCTGGATATTGATGCCTATTCTTCCATCTATTTTTCCATCGAATGCCTGCTTGATATTTTTAAGCAGATTAATAAACACCTGTGAAATGAGGCAAACTTTTAAACTTATCATACAAAATTGATAATACTGACTTTGTCATCTTTGTTGCCATTGCTATTCATTGCTTATTTTTTTGATACAAAGGTCTAGAAAAATCAGGTGTGGAGCAAC
>CAMRAP010000180.1 GCA_947039985.1 uncultured Odoribacter sp. | reverse complement strand
GAAATTTAATGATTTTGGACGTCGTTCGGTTCTTTCTCTCCGTCAAAACCTATCAGCTCGCATCATGGAGCTTGAAAAAGACAATATTTATAATAAATATAAAGACAGAGTCGGACAAATTATAGTTGGTGAAGTATATCAAGTATGGAAGAAAGAGATGTTGATTTTAGATGACGAAGAGAATGAATTAATTCTACCTAAGATCGAACAAATCCCAACCGACTTCTTTAAAAAAGGAGATACAATCAAAGCGGTTGTTGTCCGTGTTGAGATGCGTAATGCTAATCCTTATATCATCCTATCACGTATTGCACCGATCTTTTTGGAAAGACTTTTTGAAAATGAAGTACCTGAAATTTTTGATGGATTGATTACAATTAAAAATGTCGTCCGTGCACCAGGAGAAAGAGCAAAAGTGGCTGTAGAGTCTTATGATGACCGCATTGATCCAGTTGGAGCTTGTGTTGGAATGAAAGGTTCACGTATTCATGGTATTGTTAGAGAGTTACGTAATGAAAATATTGATGTGATTAATTATACCAATAATCTACAACTTTATATCACCCGTGCTTTAAACCCTGCTAAAATTAAAAATATAAAAATTGACGAAGACCATAAAAAAGCAAATGTATACTTAGACCCAGAAGAAGTATCTTTAGCTATTGGTAAAGGTGGTTTAAATATTAGATTGGCTAGTCAGCTTACTGGCTATGAAATTGATGTCTATCGCGAATTAGATAAGAATCAAGAAGAGGATGTGAGCTTAGACGAGTTCTCTGACGAAATCGAAGCTTGGATTATCAATGAGTTAAAACGTGTTGGTTGCGACACAGCAAAAAGTGTATTAGAGTTGAGTGCTGAAGAACTTGAAAGTCGTACAGACTTAGAAGTAGAAACAATCAATGAAGTACTTCGTGTTTTAAAAATAGAGTTTGAATAAACTTGCAAACACCATGTATAAATAGATAAAGTAAGATGCAACTCCAAAATACATGGATATATTAAATTAGTAAATTTTGTAATCCCAATATGTCAGGAAAATTAAGTAAAGTAGCCCGAGAATTTAATGTAGGTATTTCCACTATCGTGGACTTTCTGCATAGCAAGGGGGGAGGAATATCCTCTAACCCAAACGCCAAGCTAACTGATGATGAATACGCATTAGTCGCTAAGGAATTTTCTTCCGATAGTGAGGTGAAAAAAGAATCATCTCTGGTTGATCTAAAAAATACTCGAAAGAAAAAAGAAACCGTAAGTATTGATGCTTCGGGAAATGTTACCTCTAAAAAATTAGAAGCATCTTCTGACGATACATTCATATCAGTAAAAGATGAGGTAAAACTTGAGAATAACATCAAGATTGTCAATCGTATTGATTTGAACCCAGCACCGAAAGTAGAAAAACAAGCTGAAATCATTGAAGTAAAAGCTGAGACGTCTGAAATACAAACTCCTCAAAAAGAGGATGCCGTAATAGAAACTAAGCTTAATCAAGAACCGGAGCTTGAAAAGAAAACTGTTGAAAAGGAAACTGTTGAACAAATAATTGAGGTTGAGGCTAAAAAAGAAGTTATTGAAGTTATTTCAACAACTGAGCCAACAGAAGTAGCGGAAGTAACAGAAGTAGCGAAAGTGGCTACAACGACTGAAGTAGACGAAGATGCGCCATTTAAACTGGCACAACCAACTCTCAAAGAGGTAAAAGTTATTGGAACGATAGACTTATCAGCTATCAACCAACGCACACGCCCTCCAAAGAAAAGCAAGCTTGAAAAAGAGCGCGATCGTCGTGACCAAAAGAAAAGTAGTAAACCTGCTACACCTGGTAGCCCTCAGTCAGATCAAGAAGTCAAACCACAGCAAGCGGCTAGAAGTGACGATTCTGATGTAAAGAAGAAACGTAAACGAATTATTCGCCAAGATGAAAGAGTTTCTGTTGACACTGTTCTTGCGAACAATACATCAACATCTCCATCAGTTGCTAAAAATCCTAAAAGTAGTGATCCTAGTAATAAGCTGAAAAAGCTTAAGAAGAAGAAAAACGAAAAAACAGAGATAACAAGCGATGATATCAATAAGCAAATTAAAGATACTTTTGCACGTTTAGGCGGCAAAGGTAAATCGCAGAGCTCTAAGCATCGTCGTGATAAACGTGATGCCGTACAACAAAAAATACAAGCTGACTTAGAACAAGACGAAAAGACAAAGAGCGTTTTACAGATGACAGAATTCGTGACTGTTGCAGAATTAGCAACAATGATGGATAGTACTGTTACAGAAGTTATTTCTGCTTGTATGTCATTAGGTCTATTTGTATCTATCAATCAACGTTTAGATGCTGAAACAATCAATATTGTTGCAGATGAATTTGGATTTACAGTTGAATTTGTAAGTGTTGAGATTCAAGAAGCGATAGACGATGAAGAGGTTGATACTGAAGAAAGCTTAAAACCACGTCCTCCTATTGTTACAGTAATGGGACACGTTGACCATGGTAAAACATCCTTACTCGACAGTATACGTAAAACGGATGTTATTGCAGGAGAAGCAGGAGGTATTACACAACATATTGGAGCTCATAATGTAAAATTAGCTGATGGTCGAACCATTACTTTCTTAGATACTCCTGGTCACGAGGCATTTACTGCCATGCGTGCTCGTGGTGCTCAAGTAACAGATATTGCAATCATTATTATTGCAGCTGACGATAGCGTTATGCCTCAAACTGTTGAAGCAATTAATCATGCAAGTGCAGCAGGTGTACCGATTGTATTTGCTATTAATAAAATAGACAAGCCAGGTGTTAATCCTGAAAAGATTCGCGAAGAATTGGCTAATATGAACTTCCTTGTTGAAGAATGGGGTGGAAAATATCAGTGCCAAGAGATTGCGGCTAAGAAAGGAATTAATATTGAAGAGTTACTAGAAAAAGTACTACTAGAAGCCGAAATGTTGGAGCTAAAAGCAAATCCAAACAAAAAGGCTGTTGGTTCAATTATTGAATCTTCTTTGGATAAAGGACGAGGATATGTATCGACAGTACTAGTACAAGCAGGAACACTAAAAGTAGGTGATATTATCCTTGCAGGTCAATATTTTGGACACGTAAAAGCGATGTTTAATGAGAAAGGCGAAAAAATTGAAACAGCAGGACCATCAGAGGCAGCAGCAATTTTAGGTCTAAACGGAGCTCCACAAGCAGGTGACAAATTCAATGTGATGTTGAGTGAGAAAGAAGCCCGTTTGTTAGCAAACAAACGTGAACAATTACAACGTGAACAAGGACTGAGAACTCAGAAACATATCACTCTTGATGAAATTGGACGTCGTATTGCAATTGGTAACTTCCAAGAGTTGAATGTTATTGTTAAAGGTGACGTTGATGGTTCTATTGAAGCATTATCAGACTCTCTAATCAAGTTGTCAACGGATGAAATTCAAGTGAATATTATTCACAAGGCTGTTGGACAAATCACTGAAGGTGATGTTCTATTAGCAGCTGCATCTAATGCAATCATTATTGGTTTCCAAGTTCGACCTTCATTAAGTGCTCGTAAGCTTGCAGAGCAAGAACAAATAGATATCCGTCTATACTCTGTTATCTATCAAGCAATCGACGAATTAAGATCGGCAATGGAAGGTATGCTTTCACCAGAGATCAAAGAAGAGATTATTGCAACGATCGAAGTGCTTGAAGCATTCAAAATCACTAAAGTTGGAACCGTTGCTGGTTGTATCGTTCGTGATGGAAAAATCACTCGTTCTACAAGAATTCGTGTGATTCGTGATGGAATTGTGATTTATTCTGGAGGACTTGGCTCACTGAAACGATTTAAAGATGATGTGAAAGAAGTTGCAAAAGGATTCGAATGTGGATTGAACGTAGAAAACTTTAATGATATTCAGGTCGGTGATTTCATCGAAGGATATATAGAGATTGAAGTTAAAAA
>CAMRAP010000179.1 GCA_947039985.1 uncultured Odoribacter sp. | reverse complement strand
GCTTTTGCAGGAGATGTAGGATCTGCAAAGACATAATCCTTACCTCCTGTTTCGCCAACGATACGAGGATATGAGCGATAGTTGTTGATGTTTTTTACGATGGTAGCCCAGATGGTATTGAATACTCCAGTTGAACCAGTGAAATGTATACCTGCAAACTCTTTGTGACTGAATACAACCTCCGAAGCAGTTGGTCCTGAGCAATACACTAAATTGATAACTCCATCAGGAAGACCAGCCTCTTGTAGAATTTTCATCATAATATATCCGGAGTAAACAGCAGTCTTAGAGGGTTTCCATACGCAAACATTACCCATTAAAGCGGGTGCACCTGGAAGATTACCGGCAATAGAGGTGAAATTAAAAGGAGTCAATGCAAAAACAAATCCTTCCAATGGACGCCAAACAAGACGATCCCAAATACCTGGAGATGAATTGGGTTGCATATGATACAACTCATACATATTTTTCACATTGAAACGATAGAAGTCGGCTAATTCGCAAACGGCATCAATCTCTGATTGAAAAGCATTTTTAGACTGTCCTAACATAGTTACTGCATTTAATATCTGGCGATATGGACCTGCAATTAATTCTGCCGCTTTCAGAAAAATAGCTGCTCTACTTTCCCAGTGCATTTTTTCCCACTCTGCTTTTGCTTTTAGAGAAGCCTCAATAGCCATCTGTACATGAGTTGCATCACCTTGGTGGTAGTGTCCCAATAGATGTTGATGATCGTGTGGTGGACGAATATCCTCTAGTTTTCCTGTACGAACTTCTTTACCGTTGATGATCATAGGGATATCAACTAGGGTGTTTTTTAGCTCCTCTAGTTTTGCTTTTAATTCTGCTCTTTCGGGAGAATTGGGTGCATAACTTTTGATGGGCTCATTAACGATGTTAGGTAATTTATAAACTCCTTTTGGCATAACTGTAGTATATATATTGTTTAATTCTTATTTTGATTCGAGCAAAGTTAAAAAAAATACTCGTATGGTAAAACACACTTTTTCTAATCGAGCTGTTTTACTAGCTGCTCTATTTCTGCATATCCTTTCTCACGCTCTGCAAAATGTACGGTCTGAATACCTAAAGCTTTAGCCGCTTCGATATTAGGGGCAAGGTCGTCAATGAATAGGCACTCTTCTGCCTTCAATTGGAAACGATCAAGTAGTAATTCGTAAATAGCTGCTTCAGGTTTAATGACTCCCTCTAATGCGGAAATAATTTGTCCTTTAAAACAGGAAAACCAATCCCTTACTTTTAGATAATCATAAAACTCCAAAGACATATTGGACAGGCAGTATACTGAGTATCCTTGCTCTGAGAATTTTTTAATGAGTTCTACCGTTTGGGGAATATCATCTAATGAGTATTTGACAAATTCAACAAAGCCTTCACACTCTGCCAGTGGATATCCAGACAGTTCCGCCATTTTTTCCACCAACTTTGTTTGTGTGATAGTTCCTCTATCAAATTCAGCCCAATGGGTTTGGAAGAATCCAGAATTAAATAAAAAACGAGGCATTTCTAAATTGCCTTTATACTCTTTTTCTACTCTTTGAGGATTCCATTCTAAAACGACTCCTCCTAAATCAAAAATAATATTTTTTACCATCATAATTCACTGTCGTGAGACTCCTTAATCTCGTCATATAGTTTCGAATTCTTTATCTCTAAATCAATTAATTGACCTGTTTTTATATCAAATACAATGCCTTGGATATGAGGTATCCCATATTTTTTCCAGGACTTTTGTACGCGATTCAGTTTCATTACATTTTTGCATTGTTGAATAACATTCAATTCAACAATTTTTTCCATGCGTTTTTCTTTGCTATTGATGACGGATAGTTCTGCTTTGTTTCCATCCACCACCTCTTTCACTTCGCATAGCCAACTGTGTAAAGGCCCGTGATCGTGTGGTGCAAGAGCAGCTTTTATACCTCCGCAGTCGTAGTGTCCACAGACAATAATATGTTTCACTTTTAGATTTTCAACGGCAAATTGGATCACTGCATTTAGACTGTGATCTGTTAGGTTTACGACATTTGCAATGTTACGATGTACAAAAAGATCTCCTGCTCCGAGTCCTAATATCTGTTCAGCAGGAACTCGACTATCACTACATCCAATGAATAGATAGTTTGGATTTTGCCCCTTCGTTAGTTTTTCAAAAAATAGAGAATCATTTTCATGCATTTGCTCTACCCATCTTGCATTTCCTTCAAATAATTCTTGTGGTAGTTCTTCATGCTCTTGCTCATAGTAACGATTTGATATTTGAAAAATTTCTATCTCTTCGTTTTCTGATATAGTTGTGGTAAGACTACCTTGTTTTGAATTACATTCGCATGACACCATAATTTAAAAGGTAAATGATACTTAATTTGTTTTCAAAGATACTATTTTTTACCATCTTATTGTTGTAGCAAAACTTAAAACATTGCGTTTATAGTGTAAATAGTGAAAAACAAATTAAAAATCAGACAGATGAACTCCACGTGAATAATATTCATTAAATGGAATCGGAAAATAAATCTGATTATACTTTCAATAATTCTTTCTGTAGAGCCTCTTTTAAAATCGCTTTACTCAATTTTTTGTTATCTCTTAGTAGCATTTGCAGGGCACAACGGCGGATGACATTGCATATTGAGCCACCTGATAATTTACTTTCAGATGCTATTGAGATCAGCTCATTGGGATTGTTATCTAGCCAGTTTACTGGTAGCATTTTTTGCCATAGCTCTGCTCTTTGCTCTTTGCTTGGCATGGGGAAATAGATGATAGATTGGAAGCGTCTTGAAAAGGCTTCATCTATATTGGATTGTAGATTGGTTGCCAAAATAACTGTACCTGGGAAATCTTCAATTCGTTGTAATAGATAGGCTATCTCTTGATTGGCATGGCGATCGTTGGAGCTGTTGTTAGAGGTGCGTTTGCCGAATAGTGCATCTGCTTCGTCAAAAAAGAGAATCCAGTCTCTATGCTCTGCCATGTCGAATACCTTTGCTAAGTTTTTTTCTGTCTCGCCAATGTATTTCGATACTATCATAGATAGATCAACACGATAGACATCCATCTGGTTTTTTTTACCAATCAGACTTGCAGTCAAAGTTTTACCAGTTCCGGGAGGTCCATAAAAGAGAGTACGATAGCCCGCTTTCAAAAAACGATTTAGTCCCCAACTCTCCATAATGACTTTATTCTCTGTTATCCACGTGTTTACCTCTTCAATATCTGCTGATACTTGATAATCCAAAACTAAATCGTCCCAATTCAATGGCGTTGTGATACGTTTGGCTGGAAATTCTGTGTTATAATCTGGTTTATACTCTTTGTCGTGAATTACTTTACTTAGAAACTCTTCTGAAATTTGTAATTGTCCACTGAGGAATGGTTCGCCACTACTGGGACTATTTAGGTGTAAGATATTATGAGTGTAAAACCAGTGATTATTATCAAATAGCTTTACTATATTTTTGCGATTTTCTATCTTGCTGCTTGTCAGAATAAAGGCAGCCGTTTCGCCTGTTGGGAGAAACCCTGCATGAGAAATCCCTTTCCAACCCCCAAATTCGGTATAGTGACGATCTGTTTGTGTATTAGGTGAAAAGAGTATATCTAATGCTTGAGGATAGAGATGAGGCATTAGAGCGAGCATTAAAACTACTCGCTCATCAAAGCTTATCTCTTTTATGCCTGCCATCGCTTCCAATTCACCATTTTGTGGTGGCTGGATTTTGTATATAGAATCCACTTTACACTCTTGTTTAAAATAGAGTTGGATAGCAGTGTCTAAAACTGTTTGAAACCAATTAATATTATTTATCATAATTATTTATGTTAATCTCTTGCATCTGCATAGCTTTACTTCCCATGATATCTGCTTCGCTTTCCAGTGAAGTATCATTATTTACATAAACCCCTTGCAACTGCATTGTAGGTCGTACGCGTCCCTGTTTTTGCTGTACTACGTGCCAAGCCTCGTGAGCTA
>CAMRAP010000178.1 GCA_947039985.1 uncultured Odoribacter sp. | reverse complement strand
CTTAAATCCTCCAAACCATTCCCTATATTCAAAGCTGCTTGCAGGAGATTAAATTCCTCATTTTCATACACTACTTTTTTGGTCAATCCAAATGAATTTAAAGGTTTTCCACGTAAACTAAATACAGCCTGAGTATTTACATCACGTGATTTTGTGATGGAACCACTAGCAGAATCTCCCTCTGTAATAAATAGAGAGGATTCCGTTTTACGTTGGTTGCTTGAATTAAAATGTATTCGACAATCTCGGAGCTTTTTGTTGTGTAGACTCACCTGTTTTGCTCGCTCACGTGCCAACTTCTGAACCCCTGACATCGCCTTACGCTCCTTCTCAGCTTCCACAATCTTTTTTAGCAGTAATTCTGCTGTATCAGGATTTCTATGCAGGTAGTTATCTAACTCCTTGGTCATAAAATCCATAATAAAATTACGAACCGTTGGACCATCAGGACCGATATCTTTAGAACCTAATTTTGTTTTGGTTTGCGACTCAAATACCGGCTCCTGCACCTTGATACTAATAGCACCAATAACAGAGGTACGAATATCTGCAATGTCAAAATCTTTTTTATAAAAATCACGCACTGTTTTTACAATCGCCTCACGAAAAGCAACTAAATGCGTTCCACCTTGGGTAGTGTGCTGACCATTAACAAAGGAGTAATACTCTTCACCATACTGTCGTCCGTGAGTCATAGCCATTTCAATATCCTCCCCTTTCAGGTGAATGATTGGATATAAGCCATCCCCATCCATTTTTTCAACCAAAAGATCATATAATCCTCGTTTTGAAAAATGCTTCTGCCCATTAAAAAAAATGATCAAGCCAGTATTCAGGAACACATAGTTTTTCACCATGGCTTCTAAATATTCAGCGATATAATGATAGCTTCCAAAAATATCCTCATCGGCAAAAAAAGTCACCATTGTACCATTCGGCTCTTTCGTTGGCTCAATATCTCTTTCCTCAACAACCTTTGCACAATTATAGCGCACATACTTCGTTTGACCTTCTCGGAAAGATTGAATTTCAAAATGATCAGATAAAGCATTCACAGCTTTAATACCCACACCATTCAATCCGACAGACTTTTTAAATGCCACCGAATCATATTTAGCTCCCGTATTCATTTTTGAAGAAGCATCCACTAGTTTTCCCAATGGGATACCACGTCCATAGTCGCGCACAGTCACCTTCCTATCTTCAACTACAAGCTTAATTTCACGACCTTCTCCCATTGCAAATTCGTCAATAGAGTTGTCCATCGCCTAATTTACCAATATACATACCAGGTCGAAGACGAATATGTTCCTGCCACTCTAAAGTTTTAATTGAATCTTCCGAATAATTCTGAGCCATCTATGCAAATAAAATTTAATGTTTATATAGGTAATTACCGCCACCTATCAGCTTTGGCAAAATTAGTCATTTTTTATCAATCTTCCCACCCCTTTTTTCCATTTTTATGCGATTTGATAAACTCCATATGCTTTCTTCACAAATGGAAGAAAAAATAAATGCCTCGTTCACAGCTAAACTTACAATATTTGGGATATGTTTCACTTATAAGAATTTACTTTAACAAAATAGGTCGATGGATTTTAGCCCGTATGAGTTGATCCATAATTTTATCAATTAAACTAGCTTGTTAAAAAAAATCGCTTAACTTTGTTTCGGATTTATCAAAAGGGGTGCCTTAATATTACAGGCTGAGATTACACCCTAAAACCTGATCTGGATAATGCCAGCGTAGGAAATTAAAGTTTATCATATCTGTATATGACTTCCCTTTTCGACAATCCTTCAATAAAATTATAGAGATATGAACATTTTTGTCAATGATGCTCCCATTCAATGTGATGAGCAAACAACAATTACAAAACTCCTTTCCCAACAAGGGATACAAGCGATTAATATAGCTGTTGCTATGAACAATATGGTTATTCCCAAAGCACAATGGGACACAAGCCTAGTCAAAGATGCTTGCAATATTATTATAATCAAGGCTGTACAAGGAGGATAATTTATAAAATACAAATAAAGTAATATATGGAAAAGTTAAATCTAACTTCAGGAGCTCTACCGGGTTCTGAAAAAATTTATGTCGATGGTTCACGAGCAGATTTGAAAGTGGCTATGCGCAAAATCAAGTTATCGCCAACAGTAGACAGCGATGGCAATCGAATAGAAAATGAAGATGTTGTTGTATATGACACCTCTGGTCCATACACCGATACAAACTATACTGTAAACCTTGAAAAAGGATTACCCAAATTAAGAGAAGCTTGGATTGAAGAACGTCAAGATACCATAAAATTAGACTCTTTAAGCTCTGATTATGGCAGAATGCGTCAAGCGGATGCAAGTTTAGATAGTCTTCGTTTTGAGCATGTCAATACTCAACCTAGAGTGGCACGTGAAGGAAGTGAGATTACCCAAATGTATTATGCTCGCCAAAATATCATTACGCCCGAAATGGAGTATATCGCTATTCGAGAAAATCAATTGGTGGATCAAATTAGAGAAAAATATAAACAAGAGAAAGGCGACTCTTTAGGGGCAAATATTCCCAATTATATCACACCTGAATTTGTACGTTCAGAAGTAGCGGCAGGTCGTGCCATTATTCCAGCCAACATCAATCACCCAGAAGCAGAACCCATGATTATTGGTCGTAATTTCTTGGTGAAAATTAATGCCAACATTGGAAACTCTCCTACCACCTCCTCTATTGCTGAAGAGGTTGAAAAAGCCGTCTGGGCTTTCCGCTGGGGAGCAGATACCATCATGGATCTATCAACGGGTAAAAACATACATGAAACAAGAGAGTGGATTGTTCGCAACTCTCCCGTTCCTGTTGGCACTGTTCCACTATACCAGACTTTAGAAAAAGTGGGTGGTGACGTAGAAAAATTAAATTGGGAAACCTTCCGTGATACTTTAATTGAACAAGCAGAACAAGGTGTGGATTACTTTACTATACACGCTGGACTACGTTGGAAACATGTTCCATTAACTATGAAACGTATCACTGGTATTGTGTCACGTGGTGGCT
Source organism: uncultured Odoribacter sp. (assembly GCA_947039985.1). Classification (GTDB taxonomy): domain Bacteria; phylum Bacteroidota; class Bacteroidia; order Bacteroidales; family Marinifilaceae; genus Odoribacter. Next base: position 983 of record CAMRAP010000178.1, on the reverse strand, counting down.
CTATTATGGCATATTGGTGTACAAGCCACAAACAAGAGAATTTCACATACGATCATTTTGAAGATATCTGCGAAATATTAGCCAAATATGATGTAGGTATCTCTTTAGGGGATGGATTACGTCCAGGCTGTATTGCTGATGCCAACGATAAGGCACAAATTGAAGAGTTAAAAACACTTGGTGAACTTTGTCAGATTGCTTGGAAACACAATGTACAAGTTATTATCGAAGGACCAGGACATGTACCCATGCATAAGATCAAGGAGAATATGGATTTACAGTTGGAATATTGCCACGAAGCACCATTCTACACACTAGGTCCATTGGTTGCAGATATTGCCCCAGGTTACGACCACATAACATCTGCCATTGGTGGTGCTATGATTGGATGGTTTGGTACAGCAATGCTTTGCTATGTCACTCAAAAAGAACATCTTGGACTTCCAAATAAGAATGACGTAAAAGAGGGGGTTATTACTTTTAAACTAGCAGCCCATGCCGCAGACCTTGCAAAAGGACATCCAGCAGCCTATTTTAGAGATTATGCCATGAGTAAAGCACGCTTTGAATTCCGCTGGAAAGATCAATTTCACCTAGCACTTGATTCTGAAAAAGCACTGCAATTTCACGATGAAACACTACCAGATGAAGGACATAAAGAGGCTCATTTCTGCTCTATGTGTGGGGAGCATTTCTGCTCTATGCGTGCCAACCAAAAATTGAAAGAAAAACTAAAAAGCCAAGGATTAGCAGAATGAAAATAATCGTCATAACATCTCCCGATTGGCTAGAATCTGAAGCAAGTAGTTGCAATGCTATGTTTGCTCACGGACTGGAAATACTGCACCTACGAAAACCAGGGGCAGAACGGGAGATATATGAAAAATTCATCCTAGATATAGAGCCTAGATATCGAAAAAACATGGTGCTGCATGCCCACTACGACTTGGTGTTTAAATATCAGTTGCGAGGTATTCATTTAA
>CAMRAP010000177.1 GCA_947039985.1 uncultured Odoribacter sp. | reverse complement strand
TTAGCTATGGGGAGTGCTATAGAGGGAAAACAAAATTATCCTGTATACACAACGATAGATCAGACTAGGTCTAGATTCAAGGTGATTCGTGATGGTAGTATGCATTATCACCACTTTAGAAATGGGGATAATACTTATATTTTTTCGAAAGATTATTCTTATCAATTTTCTGTTCAAGAGAAAGTTGGAAATTGGAATCGAGTGGCTCAGTTTTATGATACCACATCTTGTAAAGAATCTCTTTTTACTTTATCAATAGAGCATGGTATAATGCCTAAGGAAGGGAAATATCATTATTGGGTTATAGGTAAGCAGAAGGCTGATAAAAATAAAAAGAAAGAAGAGGAGGCTCTTGGAATAAAGTTGACTAGATTAGATAGCGCAATGCATCAGGCTGTTTATAAAGATCATATTTATATGGGAGTAGTGTTTGGAGGTGGAGTTGTAAAAGTGGGTGATTCTTTGGAGCTTATAGCTGATGGGGCTTTTATTTATTTGTATCATATGGAGGATCAGTGTTTACAAATGATTGATCCAGCATATACAGAGCAAGGAGTGAAAATAGAATATACCTTTTTAAAAGAATCTAAAGCTATAAAACATGTGGGTAGCAAGCATTTACTAAATGGAAAAGTGAGTGAATTACATTTTAATAAAATAAAATAAACTTAGCTAAATATTTTGTTTGTTTAAAAATATTTTGTTATTTTGTTAATCGGTTGCGTAAAGTGAGAAAATACATATAATGACAGAAAAAAGCAAGAAGACATCTATTTATGATATAGCAAAGGCATTAGGAATATCTGCTTCAACAGTGTCAAGAGCCTTGCAAAATCACACTTCGATTAGTGATAGTCGAAAAGAGCTAATTCGTGAGAAAGCAAAAGAGCTGAATTATCGTCCCAACTTAGTTGCTGTAAATCTTAAAACGGGAAAAACTCGCACAATAGGTGTTTTGGTACCTAATATTAATCGGTTTTTCTTTTCGTCAGTTATTGAAGGTGTTGAGGATGAGGCGTATCGGAGGAATTATGATGTTTTGATTTGTCAAAGTAAAGATAATAAAGATCGTGAAGAAAAGATTCTTTCAAATCTTTCACAAGGTAAAGTTGATGGGATAATAGCTTCTGTTGCTTATCCGGATAATAATCTTTCCATGTATGAAGAGCTTGTAGATATGGAGATTCCTTTGGTCTTTTTTGATAGAGCATCGGTGGATGCTATTCAGGTGGGCAGTGTGCGGGTGGATGATTATAAAGGAGGGTATAGTGCAGTGAAGCATCTATTATTACAGGGAAATAAAAAGATCTTTCATTTTTCAGGACCTTTGGAGGTGACGGTATGGCGGAATCGCTATCGCGGGTGGCGAGATGCTTTGGAGGATGAAGGTATTGAAATTCAAGACCATTGGGTGCAAACAGAAAGTACAGACAAAGAAAGTGGTAGAAAAATGATGCGGGCGATTTTGGAGCGGGGAGATTTACCAGATGCGATTTTTTGTGCTGGAGATTATGCTGCATTGGGAGTCATTCAAGAGCTAAGGGAGAATGGATTGCGTGTTCCTGAAGATATTGCAATTGTAGGCTTTGCAAATGAGCCTATAGATGAAATGGTAAGACCTACAATATCATCTATCTGTCAGTCTAGTTTCCGTATGGGAAGCTTGGCGGCAAAGATGCTTTTTGATAACTTAGAGACCAAAGAAGCAATGGTTAATATAACCATCGCTCCAGAATTGAAAGTTCGTGAATCGTCATTTTTTGACCGGAGAGTAAAAAAATAAATAAATTATAGAGATATGAAAATAAATTATGAAGTTCGTTATGCTGCTCATCCACAGGATGCAAAGCAATATGACACCACGCGTCTACGTGACGAGTTTTTGATAGAAAATCCAATGATTTCTAATGAGATTAATATGGTTTATACCATGTATGATCGTTTGATAGTAGGTGGAGCTGTACCAGCTAGTGAAGTTTTGTTGCTGAATGCAATCGATCCCATGAAGTGCGATTTTTTCCTTGAGCATAGAGAATTAGGGATAATTAATGTTGGAGGTGCTGGTGTTGTGATCTGTGGAACAGAACGCTATGAAATAGCTTATAAAGAGGCTCTTTATCTTGGGCGATGTAATGAAAATGTAAGTTTTGAGAGTGTAGATAAAGATTCTCCAGCACATTTTTATTTTAATTCAGCTATTGCGCACACGAATTTCCCCAATAAGAAAGTAACAAAAGCGGAAGCTGTCATAGTGGAATTAGGTAGTTTAGAAGGTTCAAATCATCGAGTAATTAATAAATTATTGGTACGTGAGGTGCTTCCAACTTGTCAGTTACAAATGGGAATGACGGAATTGAAGCCAGGAAGTGTTTGGAATACCATGCCTGCTCATACACATGACAGACGAATGGAGGCTTATTTTTACTTTGAAGTTCCACAAGAACAGGCTGTATGCCATTTTATGGGAGAGATAAAAGAGACAAGGCATATTTGGATGCACAACGAGCAGGCGGTAATATCTCCTGTTTGGTCTATTCATTCAGCATCTGCGACAAGTAATTATACCTTTATTTGGGGTATGGCTGGAGAAAATTTAGATTATAGTGATATGGATAGTTGTAAGGCAACTGATTTAAGATAAAATAAGATGATGAAAAGTTTAGACATATTTAATATAGAAGGAAAAGTTGCCTTAGTAACTGGAGCAACTCATGGTTTAGGAATGGCAATTGCAACCGCATTGGCTCAAGCAGGAGCGACGTTAGTTGTGAATGATATTAGTGAGGAAAAATTGGCAACTGCAAAAGCGGAGTATATTGCTAACGGAGTGAATGTACATACTTATGTATTTGATGTAACTAATGAAGAGCAGGTCATTGCTGGTGTAAAGCAGATTAAAGAAGAGGTTGGGGCAATTGATATTCTAGTTAATAATGCTGGTATTATCAAACGAGTTCCAGCAAGAGAGATGAGTGTATCTGATTTTTCGGCAGTTATAAATGTAGATCTAATTGCTCCATTTATTATGTCTAAGGCAGTTGTTGGTGATATGATTGAGCGTGGAGGTGGTAAAATCATTAACATTTGCTCAATGATGAGTGAGTTGGGACGTGATACAGTTAGTGCTTATGCTGCTGCTAAAGGAGGTCTGAAAATGTTGACTAAAAATCTAGCTACAGAGTGGGCACGCTATAATGTACAAGTGAATGGTATTGGTCCCGGTTATTTTGCAACGGCACAAACGGCACCTATTCGTGTCGATGGACATCCATTCAATGACTTTATATTGAAAAGAACTCCAGCTGCTCGTTGGGGAGAACCAACAGATTTAAGTGGTGCTGCAGTCTTTTTAGCTTCTTCTGCATCTAATTTCGTTAGTGGGCATGTACTTTATGTTGATGGAGGTATTCTTGCATCACTTGGAAAAGCAATGAACGAAGATTAGTGATCAACTTTATAAATACGTAATACGATGAATATTCGAACTTTTTTTGCTGTTTTATTTTGTGCATTTATTTTATCCAGTTGTGGTGGTAAATCTTTAACAGTTACATTGAAAAATCCAACAACAACACCTCGTTTACAGGAGGATGTTGAAATTTCATGGCGTGAAATCCAAACTAAGATTCCAGAAATCACACCTGAGCAATTGCTTATTATTACTGGGGGAAAAGAACAAGTTTATCAAGTTGTTTATACGGATAAACTTCCTACTTCAGTATTGATTCAAGCTTCGGTTCCTGCTGGTGGAGAAATTGAATATAAATTTAAACAAGGAACTCCATCTCAGTTTGATCCACTTACATTTGGGCGTTTAGTCCCAGAGCGTAAAGATGATTTTGCTTGGGAAAATAATAAAGTAGCTTATCGAATGTATGGTCCTGCTTTGGAAGCAACAGGAGAATTAAGTAATGGTATTGATGTTTGGGCAAAACGCACTGATAAATTGATTATTGATAAGTGGTATAAGCTTAATGATTATCATAAAGACCATGGCGAAGGGCTTGATTATTATAAGGTAGGAAGAACCTTAGGAGCTGGTGCTATAGCACC
>CAMRAP010000176.1 GCA_947039985.1 uncultured Odoribacter sp. | reverse complement strand
AAACAAATCTCCTTTAATCGTTTCACTGATAGGGAATGCTTTATAGACTGCTGCAATTGTATAAGTACTCCTTCCATTTTTGATTAATTTCCCTATAGGAGATTTATCTCCATAATACTTTTTGGCAAATCTGTCCGAAATAATAATATTATTCCAATCTTTTAATACTGATTCATCACCCTCTATAAAATCAAACGTAAAGACCTTAAAAAACTCATCGCCACAAGAATACATAACATCTCTAAGTACAGATTCATCCCCTTCATCATTAATTATTCTTATTATTTCTTCCAAATTTCTTTTCAATAAAGAGATATTATTGAGTTCAGGTATAGAGTTCCTCATCTCACGAATAGAAGGACGAGACAACCATGTATAAGATTCACCCGTCGAAATATTTTTTCTTGTAAACTGATAAATCCGATCATGATCCTTATGATATGTATCATAATTCAAATCATATCTAATTTGCATAGAGATGATAATAAATACTGCAAAAGCAGACGAAAGACCTATAACATTTAAAAAGGTTGCACCTTTAAATCGGGTCAGATTTCGGAAAATATGCTTTATCATAATATCTGGGTATTAAATTATTTATTTACTGCAAAACAAGCACATCCGCATCTTTAAAACTATCATAGCTAGAAACAATCACCTGCTCACCTGCCTCTAATCCCTCCAGCACCTCATAATATTTTGGATTTTGGCGACCAATCTTTATCTCTCTACGATAAGCCTGCTTGCCATCTTTGTCGACCACATATATCCACGTACCGCCAGTACTTTGATAGAATGTACCTTTAGGAATGATTATACCATCTACTGGTTCGCCCAATTCTAAATTCAGATAATAGGTCTGTCCGCTTTTCATATGCTCTGGACGTTCGTCTTCAAATGTCAGTTCTACTTTAAACTTACCATCCAAAACCTCAGGAAACACCTTATTCAACTTAAGATTAAAGAATTTATCTTGCCTTTCCAAAGATGCTTTCAGCCCCCTGCTCACCCTATCAATATAATGTTCTACAACAAAAGCCACCACCTTATAATCCGACAAATCGTTAATCTGTCCTATCTTCTGCCCCTCTCCAATGTTTTGTCCTAGCTCTACGTTTAGAGATGCTAGCTCTCCATCAATCAATGCCTTTACATTCAGATCATCCTTGCGCAGTCTTATCAACTCCACATTCTTTTCCATATTTGCCAAATCGCCCTCTAATCGATCAATCTGCAAGGAACGGTAAATGGAGTCCTGTTTCAATCGCTCGATAATCAAGGCGTGTTTCTGTATAGCCAACTCATAATCCTCCTTGGCTTGAATATACTCCTCCTTGGGAATGACATCATCTTGAAAAAGAGATCTTTTCTGCTGATAACTTCTTTTTTTCCGAACAATCTCAAGGTCTAATTGCAGTTTCTCGTTCCTATTATTCAACTTATCCTGCTCCATGGTTACTTGCGTATTCCTTAGGAAATTCTGTTTCTCCGCTAAATCTGCCTCCGTATTTAGAATTTGTAAATCCAAATTTGAATTGCTAAGTCTGATAATCACATCCCCTTTTTTCACAACAGCGCCCTCTTCCACCACCTTTTCTTTCAACTTCCCACCAACGTCAGGAGTCAGTTGCACGATTGATATAGGCTGTAACTGTCCATTTATTGAAACATAGTCCTTAAACAATTCATTCTCTACCTTTACCACCGATAAAACTCGTTTATCTACCTTCAAAGTCGATGAATGTTCGCCAAAAATCATCCATACGAACGCACCTAATAAAATCGCTCCACCTAAAATATAAGGAATATGTTTAGGTCTAATTCCCTTTTTCTTTTCTAATTGTATATCCATTGTTATAATCTATTTTTAATATAAACCACTACCACTATAATAACTCACAAGTCTGTCCTTCAAGATCAAAGTCAGCCTTGCCCTTAGCAAGTTTGCCTTAGACAGTAGCAGTCTGTTAGAACTGATCTGCAAATCTATCGAACTCAACAGCCCCTCATCATATTTTTTCAATGCGAAATGCTGTGCAAGCTCCTCGGTCTTCGTTCTATCTTGCATCTGTACTAACTCTTGCTCGCAAGCCTTTTTGTCTAAGACCGCCTTATTTACAGCATATTCTAAATCTTTGAGCACATCTATTCTCTCCTGCTGTGCAATCATATAATTGTTCTTTGCTCGCTTTACATTTGATTGTCGGTAAAAGCCGCTAAACACAGGAATGGAAAGCCCGAAAGAAGCATACGCCCCTCTATTATCCAAAAATTGAGTATGAAAAGGACTCACATCATAAGCAATGCTCATGTTCTCAAAGAAGTTTGTGGAAGCTCCTGCCGAAAAAGTGATCGAAGGAAAAAGACTACCTTTTGCTATCTTATAATTCAGTTTTGAAATATCCTCCCTCACAGCATAGGCTCTGGACGTAGGATTATACTCCATTGCTTTTGCAACGATCTCTTTTAACAAAAGATTTTCCTCCCTTGCTCTTATCATTCGAATATAATTGGTATCTATAACTAAGGGCTCGGTGGTCGGAAAGTTGATGCTATTTTTTAATCTCAATACGGCGGTAGTATAAAAATTCTCATTTTGAATCAAACCGTATTCATCTGCTGCAAGCTGTGCTTTTATTTCATACAAATCTGCCTTGCTTTTAAGTCCTAAGTCAACATATTTCGCTGTATTCTGTAACAACTGATTTGACGCCTCCACTTTCTCTTCATACAGTTCGATTAAACCCTTGTAGCATAGAATGTCTATATATACCTCCATCACTAGGATAACCAATTCGTCCTCCACTCGTTCTTGTTCACTCTGCCTTAACAACAGGTTTATCTTTGACTTTCTCAACTCATAGATTAGCGAAAGTCCACTAAAAACGGGAACAGAGGTCGACAGTAAATATGAGTTGTTGAAAGTCGACACCGTATTATATGCATTCGTTGCTGGATCGATCGAACGTCCAAAGTTAAAACCTGCCCCTACGCTAGCTCCCACGGATGGGAAAAATGAAGCTGTTGCCGATTTTTTATCCAATCGATAGCTATCGTTTATGTATTCTTGAATCTTGCTTGTAGGACTATGCTCAAGGGCATAAACAATACAATCCTCTAAATTCCAAACTTTAGCATTTGCAACATCCTCCTGTGCAAATGAAAGTTGCATCGAAAATATCAGTAAAAAGAGACTTAATCTATATTTGAAAACTATCATCATAATGTGGTTAAATTTATTTCACAACACCTGTAAATTATACCAAAACTATACCAAACCAAGCAAAGAATAGTGAATCAGGCACATACAAAACAAGAGCATCGATAACACTGTCCAAAAACTGGACAGTAGTGCCCAATTTTTGGACAGTATCAATATAAAATCTAGCTGGAATGTTATCTTCAATAAAATAATTACGCTGTATTCCAATCTTATATAAAAATCAAAAAATAGATTATATTTGTGACAATATTTCCAACTGATACCAGTTACAATAAATGAAAAAGCCCAACATATTAGTCGTAGATGACAACAGAGGAGTACTGACAGCAGTAAAATTACTGTTAGCACCGCATTACCCTCAAATTCATACACTCACCTCTCCAGTGAATCTAATCTCTACCATACAATCTGAAAAGATTGATATTCTACTGTTGGATATGAATTTTAGAGCCGGTATCAATAATGGTAACGAGGGACTTTTTTGGCTTAACGAGGTAAAAACAACACATCCACAAGTCGATGTCATTCTATGTACAGCCTATGCTGAAATAAATCTAGCCATAACAGGAATAAAACAAGGGGCATCTGATTTTATGGTGAAACCTTGGGATAATAAAAAACTCTTAGAAACACTTGAAAACATTGCAAAAAAGCGAACTGTAGCCACAGGAAAAAAGAAAGACGAAAATTCTATTCCATCGATGTTTTGGGGAAGCAGTATTAAAATGCAAAAATTGAAACAGCTAATTGAAAAAACGGCAACAACAGATGCAAATATTTTAATTACAGGAGAAAATGGTACTGGAAAAGAGATGTTGGCACGTGAGATACATATCCTTTCGAACCGT
>CAMRAP010000175.1 GCA_947039985.1 uncultured Odoribacter sp. | reverse complement strand
TCCCTACACGACGCTCTTCCGATCTCCAACTGAGCTAAGAGCCCTTGCTATCTATTCGATTGCGGTTACAAAAGTAAATATATTTTCTTTTATTCCAAACAATTTGCTTGTTTTTTTTATTTATAGAGCAAATTATATTATAAATATTGCTGGAATAGCTCATTAAACAGCTCTCCACGAGTTAATCTGCCCTCTTTTACACAAATAGATTCTATTCGTCCGTGCGCACAAAGTTTATTGTCGGCTAGGCGATAGATATCTTCAAAGAACACCAATTTAATACCTTCTCTTGCAATATTAAGTTTTATAACAAAGCGATCTCCACTAGTCAGTGATAATTTGTAGTCAATTTCTACTCGAGATACCATGGCATTAATGCCTTTTTGGGATAGCTCAGCAAAATTTGCTCCAACACTTTCCAAAAACTCATGCCGAGCATGTTCCATATAGTGTTGATAATTAGCGTTGTTGACTATGTGTTGCAGGTCGCATTCATAATCTCGCACTTTCATCTCTATTTCGTAAATATAATCTGTCATCATAATCTTTATTTAGATAAGACAAAGATAATGTTCTTTTTTATAGTAACTAATTTCTAGTTTATTACGTTACAACAGTTATTGATTTTAGCTTAAAATCTATTTTGTCTCAGAAAATAATACAAAAACAATTTTAAATCACTGATTATGCAAACAATGATCAATTCTCAGATGCCAGAGTTTAGTGTTCAAGCTTTTAAAGATGGTCAATTTATCACGGTAAGCGATAAAGACGTATTAGGTAAATGGGGGATTTTCTTCTTTTATCCTGCAGATTTTACTTTTGTGTGTCCTACTGAATTAGTAGATATGTCAGATAAGTATGATCAATTTCAGGCAATGGGAGTGGAGGTATATTCAGTCAGTACGGACACTCATTTTATTCACAAAGCATGGCATGATGCTTCAGATAGCATATGTAAGATTAAATATCCTATGTTAGCAGATCCAACTGGATTCTTAAGTCGTTCGTTTGGAGTGATGATTGAAGAAGCGGGAATGGCTTATAGAGGAACTTTCGTAATTAACCCAGAGGGACAAATTAAAGTGATAGAAATGAATGATAATAATATTGGTCGTGATGCCAATGAACTGTTACGCAAGGTTGAGGCAGCACAATTTGTTGCCAGCCATGATGGTGAAGTTTGTCCTGCAAAATGGAAAAAGGGAGATGCGACTTTAAAGCCTAGTATAGATTTGATCGGTAAGATTTAAAATTATCATGTTAGAAAATGCATTAAAAGAGCAAGTTCGCGATATTTTCGCAGGATTAGACTCACAATATATATTGGATATTACTGTTGATCCTAGGCATGAATCTAAAGAAGAATTGATATCACTTTTAGCGGATGTTGCTTCTTGCTCTGAAAAAATTTCTTGTCAAATTCAAAATGGAGTAGGATTAGAATTTATATTGCTGAAGGATAATAACAGCACTGGTATTAAATTTAGAGGGGTGCCAAACGGTCATGAGTTTACCTCTCTATTATTGGCTGTTCTCAATAGCGACGAGAAAGGAAAGAATCTACCAGATACAGGTGTTCGCAGGCGTATATTAAAACTTAAAGGACCTATTAAAATAAGGACCTATGTATCCTTAAGTTGTACGAATTGTCCAGATGTTGTACAAGCGTTGAACATCATCAGTGTTTTAAATCAGAAGATCAGCCATGAAATGGTTGATGGAGCAATCAATGAAGATGAGATTGAATCTTTAAAAGTACAAGGTGTTCCTGCCGTATTTATAGGTGATAAGCTTATTCATTCAGGGCGTGGAGATTTGGGAAATCTTTTGAGTAAACTAGAAGAGCTATATGGTTCAGAAGCTAGTCAAGAGGCAGTTGAAGATAAGAAATATGATGTTGTTGTTGTCGGAGGTGGACCAGCAGGTTCAGCTGCTGCTATTTATTCGGCTCGAAAAGGACTTAAGGTTGCAATCATTGCCGAGAGCGTTGGTGGACAAGTAAAAGAAACTCTAGGTATTGAAAATTTGATTTCTGTGCCTAGTACAACTGGTCAGCAATTGGCTGATAATTTACGTAAACATATTCAAGAATATGCTATAAATCTTTACGAAAATCGACAGGTTGAAAAAGTGGAAATTGTCGGGAACAAAAAGGTATTAACGGCAACAGGCGGAGAAAATTTTATAACTCCCGTAGTGATTATTGCAACTGGAGCACATTGGCGTCGATTAGATATTCCTGGAGAAGCTGAATATATTGGTAAGGGAGTTGCCTTTTGTCCGCATTGTGATGGTCCTTTTTATAAAGATAAGCATGTTGCAGTTATTGGAGGTGGAAATTCAGGAATGGAAGCAGTACTTGACCTTGCAGCAATTTGTTCTAAAGTAAGTGTTTTTGAGTTTCTTCCTAAATTGAAAGCTGATCAAGTGTTGCAGGATGGTGCGAAGGAGTTGTTGAATGTTGAAATATTCCTCTATTCACAACTAACAGAAGTGCTTGGTAAAGAGGGTAAAGTTGTAGGTATACGAGTAAAAGACAGAGCGACTTCCGAAGACAGAGTGATTCATCTTGATGGTCTGTTTATTCAAATAGGTTTAGCAGCAAATAGTGCTATTTTTCAAGAAATAGTACTTACCAATTCAATGGGTGAAATTATCGTAGATGCTTATTGTCGAACTAATGTTTCAGGTATATATGCCGCTGGAGATGTATCCACAGTTCCGTATAAACAGATCATTATATCTATGGGAGAAGGAGCAAAGGCAGCATTGTCTGCTTTTGAAGATCGTATGAGGGGTATTCTCGATTAAATTTATTTGCTACAAGGTTTCGTTAAAAAGTATTCTACGATAGGTAGTTATTGTTTTTTTGAGCTAGTTTGATTAATGTTACTTCATATGGGTATAAATAATACTGTACCTTAAATTGTGAATAAAATATTAAATGTTATTTCATTTAGAAAAACATTTAATACCTTTGGGTTCTATAAAAATATTAGATAGCGTTTTGCTATTGGACTTGATTTAGAGAAACTGGCCTTTTTCAAAAACACAACAAGTACAATAGGCACGGAAACGCCTGCGTAGTAGCGTGGGTTGTGCTTATATGTTGTGTTCAGTACGGCCAGTACTCTCTCAAATTATATAATGTACTTCCCACGCTTTTTTATGTAAAATTGTGATGTACTCTGATAGTTAAATCATAACTTCTAGTCTTTTGTTAGTACGAAATATGTAGGAAAAAGTTGCAGATATGTTGCACCATCTTTTTGGAATCTATTTTAAGCAAATATGGAGAATACAACACTAAACACATTAAGCAGACTGTCGAAAGACGAATTGCTTGTCTTAAGCTATGATTTTATAGCACTGAATAGGGATTTTACAAATGAACAAATACCATATTTTCTACTTAATTTTTGGTCTATGCCAAATTATACAGAAGATGTTGAGGCGAATGATATTTCTCTACTTGTTTTTCGTCATGTTTTGGATTTAGATAGTAAAGCAAGAGGGCAGGAGGAGATAAAAATCACTTTAGGAACTTATCGGTTTTCTCAGCTTTTCCATATATTTCAGCTTGTTTTAGCGACCACGGTATATTGTTGTAAATTTCATTTGCCCATTGAACCATTTCAGCTTTTCAGGATAGAAAAATATAATGTACCACGACTTGAAGGACATGAGCAACTATTGCAAGAATATCTTCGATTAATCAAACCTATTGAATTTAAAAAAAGGGGTAAAGCACCAAGGAAAAAGTATCAATTAGAAATATCTATTGCTGCTAAATTGAGCAATCTCGTATTTGTAGAATATTTTATGAATGAATTAACCAAGCATTATTATTTGTCTCATGGACTTTCTGAACGTATGAGTCTGGCTATAATGGCAACGGTTAATTATGCTATTTCATATGTAGCTGAAATGAATAGTGGGAAACAAATTCATGTTGGGGTTGTCAAGAATCTAAAAGGATTTAATGTCACTATTTTATGCGGAGCTAAAAATGGAACGACTAGGAAATATAAATTTAATCCTCAAAAACCTACTGATAATGAAGATTTTAAAGGGAACTGTCTATATTCAATGAAATCTAAT
>CAMRAP010000174.1 GCA_947039985.1 uncultured Odoribacter sp. | reverse complement strand
AACGAAGTAAATTTAGAGCCAATAGCTGCTTATGCAAAAATGTTGAAAAACAGTGGTTTAAAAGGGGTTTTTGTTAATGGATCTTCTGGTGAAGGATATATGTTGACAACTGAAGAGAGAAATAAAGTTGTAGAGAAGTGGATGTCTGTTTCTTCAGATGACTTTAAGGTCATTGTTCATGTGGGTAGTTGTTGTTTAGAGGATAGCAAAAATATGGCAAAACATGCTGCATCTGTAGGTGCTTGGGGTATTGGCGCAATGGCTCCTCCATTTCCCAAAATTGGAAGAATCGAAGAATTGGTGGCATATTGTGAAGAAATAGCTTCAGCTGCACCTTCTTTACCATTCTATTATTATCACATCCCTTTCTTTAATAATGCTCATTTTTCAATGGTTAACCTATTGAAAGCTGTAGATGGACGAATCCCTAATTTTGCTGGTATTAAATTTACCTATGAAGCTTTATATGATTATCACCAATGTTGTCTATATAAAAACGGTAAATATGATATGTTACATGGACAGGATGAAACGATTTTAAATGCTTTAGTGCAGGGGCATACCGAAGGAGGTATTTGTGGTACTGCAAATTATAATGGTATTGTGTTGACAGAAATTGTGACTTCTTATGCAGCAGGAAATATCGTAGAGGCTCGTGAAAGACAAGATTATGCACAGGCTGTGATCAATGTGATTGCTAAATATCGAGGTAACATTGTTGCGGGTAAACGCATCATGAAATTGATTGGTTTGGATTTAGGAAAGAATAGAATACCATTCCGTAATATGACGGATGAAGAAGAAAAAGCCATGCATGAAGAGTTGAAATCAATCGGTTTCTTTGAGCGTTGCAATAAAATTTAGATAAGATGGATAAAGGAGGAGAAAGTTTTTTAAGAGAGTGTCGTGATTTATATCACAGTGATTGTTTTGACCAAGTGTTTTCATTTTGGTTGAAGTACGGATTGGATACGAAAAATGGGGGGGTCTACACTTGCTTAGACAGAAATGGTGATCTGATGGATTCTACAAAATCTGTTTGGTTTCAAGGACGCTTTGCCTTTGTTTGTGCTCAAGCATATAATAATTTCAAACAGGACCCCCAATTATTAGATGCAGCTGAATCAACTATAAAATTCATAGAAGATCATTGTTTTGATAGTGATGGGCATATGTTTTTTGAAGTTGAAGCAGATGGTAAACCAATCAGAAAGAGAAGGTATGTATTTTCAGAATGTTTTGCAGCTATTGCTTTTTCAGAATATTCAATTGCTTCAGGAAATCAAGAGTATGCACAAAAAGCATTAGATCTGTTTTTGAATATACAACGCATGTTAGATACTCCTGGTTTTTTACCAGCGAAATCAACTATTGAAGCTAGATCTCATTCTATTATAATGATATTGATAAATGTAGCTTCTTGTATTCGTAGAGCTATTCCTGACCCACGTTTAGATGCTCAGATTGAAAAATCAATCCATGAATTGCGTCAGTATTTTATGAATGAAGAGTACAAAACAGTCTTAGAGTCCGTATCTCCTGATGGTAGTTTAATTGACACTTGTACTGGGCGGACAATCAATCCTGGTCATTGTATAGAAACGGCATGGTTCATTCTCGAAGAAGCTCGCCATCAAAACTGGAATAAAGAGCTAGTTGAAATGGGTGAAACTATTTTTAATTGGGCTTGGAGCTGGGGATGGGACGAGCAGTATGGTGGTATCATAAACTTAAAAGATTGTAAAAAATTCCCCCATCAAGATTATTCTCAAGATATGAAATTTTGGTGGCCACAATGTGAGACCATTATCGCAACTTTATATTTGTATCGAGCAACAGGAAATGAAAAATACCTTGATTTGCATAGACAAATACATGAATATACGTATGCTCATTTCCCTGATCGGAAATATGGAGAGTGGTATGGTTATTTACATCGAGATGGAACTGTTGCACAGCCAGCTAAAGGTTGTATTTTTAAAGGGCCATTTCATATTCCTAGAATGATGATTGTAAGTACTTTATTGTGTGATGAAATATTAGATAAGCTATGATTATAACAAATTTAGAAAATGCTACTCGCTACGAGTCGCTACATGCAGCTTTTAAACAAGTATTTGACTATGTAAAAGCAAACGATTTATTGAATACAGCCTGTGGAAAAATAGTTTTAGATGGTGATAATTTGTTTATCAATAACGTTGAATTGACCGGATTAGCTCAGTCTGAGCAAGTTTTGGAGGCTCATCACACCTATATTGATATCCATATCCTACTTGAAGGGGAAGAAATTGTAGGGTGGAAAGCATTAGAAGAGGTGGAAAAGATAACCAAAGAGTATAGCTCCGAAGATGATTGTGCTTTATCCAGCGATACGCCAACTTCTTACACGACTTTGAAAGCTGGAGGAGTGGTTATAGTGTATCCTGAAGATTTACATGCCCCTGCTATAGGAGTGGGTAAAATAAGGAAATTAATTGCAAAAATAAAACTATAATTTGAGTCTGATGAAAAATCTAAATCTACTTTTACTGTTTATATTGCTTGGATTGACGTCCTTAACTTCAACGCAAGCAAAAGAAAATATAAACACTTTTCAATGGCGTGAAATAGAATCATTGCCTATGGTAAATGGAATGGAGCAACAATTTGGACTAGCTAGTCCATTTGTTGGAACTTCCAATGGTGCAGTTATTGTGACAGGTGGCTGTAACTTTCCAAGCTCAGCTGTTCAAGATGGCGGAATTAAGAAATATTATAGCGATATATATGTTCTACCTAATGATAGCAAACAGTGGGTGACAGGTTTCAGTATGCCCTATGAATTTGCTTATGGAGCATCGGTTACAACACCTGATGGATTACTATGTATAGGTGGTAATAACAATGAAGTAGATTTAGATAAAGTTACCTTATTGAAATGGAATAAGGCATCGTCTAAAATAGAGATGGAAAGTTTTCCATCTCTACCGATGAAGCTAACTTCTTGTGCTGCTGCAATGGTTGGTAACACAATCTATCTGTTTGGAGGTAAAGCGGACGGCAAATTAGCCAATGTTTTTTTAACACTAGATTTATCTCAAAAAGGAGGTACGGATTTTCAATGGCAAGTCATGCCTGCCTATCCTGGTTTACCAAGACCGTCACTTGTCGTTGTTGCCCAAAATGGTGCAGAGAGTGTTAATCTTTATCTTTTTGGAGGCTTCTCTTTCGCAAACGATAGCGAAGAACCATTTTTGCCAACTGATGGCATTGTGTACAATACAGTAACTAAACAATGGACAAAAATAGCAGAAGTGAATCCTTCAGGAACTAAATCATACTCATTAAACGGTGCTTGTGGATTAGCTGTAGGTAAAAGCCATATATTATTTGTTGGAGGTGTAAATAGAGACCTATTCACAGATGCTGTAAAAAAAGAGAAACAAGGCTCATTGGCTAAAAGTGAAGAGGATATAGAGGCATTTAAGAAATGGCGTTATGATTATTTATCGCAAGCTGCTGAATGGTATAACTTTAATAAAGAGATATTAGTTTACAATACCATACTAAATGAATGGAGTGTTGGAGGAGAATATCCTTATCCTGCACCTGCTGGCGCACAGCTTGTAAAAGTAGATGATGGCTGGTTGGTTGTGAACGGAGAGCTAAAACCTGGCGTAAGATCTGAAAAAGTATATCATGGCTCCCTTCTAAAAGAGTCTAAATTTGGACTTGTTAATTGGATTGTTCTTATTCTATACCTATTGTCAATGCTTTATTTAGGCTATTACTTTATGAAAAAAAGCAATAGTACAGACGATTTTTTTAAAGGAGGTGGTCGTATTCCCTGGTGGGCAGTAGGGATAAGTCTTTTTGCAACCATGCTAAGTGCCATTACTTTTATGGCGATTCCTGCAAAAGTTTTTGCAACAGATTGGAAATATTTCCCACTGGCAATAACCATCTTAATCATGGCTTTCCCTGTCATCAAATACTACTTGCCATTCTTTAGGCGTTTGAATGTTATTACAGCTTATGAGTATTTAGAAAAACGATTCAACTATAATGTTCGATTCCTTGCTAGTAGTCTTTTTATGATATTTATGTTGGCACGTGTAGCATTAACACTATTCCTAC
>CAMRAP010000173.1 GCA_947039985.1 uncultured Odoribacter sp. | reverse complement strand
TTCATAGAGATGGGCAGATGCGTACCGATGATAATTATGGATCGGCTAAGGGATATGAACCGAATAGTTATGGTGAATGGAAAGATCATCCTCATTTAAAAGAACCTCCTTTACCGATTCATGGTGATGCTTTTAATTACAATGAAAGAGAGTATGACGATGATTATTATACTCAGCCAAGGGCTTTATTTCTGTTGATGTCGAGTGATCAGCAAGAGGTTTTGTTTGGCAATACAGGGCGGGCAATGGGTGATGCCGACTTATTTATTAAGCAACGTCACGTGCGTAATTGCTATAAAGCACATGAAGATTATGGAACAGGAGTTGCAAAGGCTTTAGGTATCAAGTTAGACGAGGCTCTAAAAGCTGAGGATTGCTGTATGTAATAAGTATATATTCGAAAGAGGGTGTCAAAATCAGAGATTAATGATTTTGACACCTCTTGATTCAATAACTGAAGTATTTTTGATAAGTGGAAGTGAATTAGAAAAGGATTTAAATTAGGATATAAAAATATAATATTATACTTTTATCGGAGAATAATATAACAATAAAAAAATATGAAGAAAGAAATTGTTTTTATAGGAATAATTCTTTGTCTATTAGCTTGTAATCGTGAGAATTATGAATACAAGGTACCAGTCTTTAAGGAGGTCATAGAAAGAAATATTGTAGCATTAAATACTGATTTTGTTTTTGATGTGGGTGGACTATATATAACTGATTCGTGTTTGATAGTAAAGCAAAAGTCAGAATTAAATAGTAATAGTTTTCAAATGTTTGATCCCACTACGGGAGAATTTATTGAAGGATTTGGGCAATATGGTCGTGCAAGAGGAGAGTTGTTAGAGCCGATGGTATTTATTTCTGTTGATAATGAAAGAAATTCGCTATATGCTGGTGGATTAAACCAACATAAGATGATCAAGTTTGACTTATCAAATAATAAAAATATAACATTTGACGAAACAAAATATGATACTCATATATCTGCACGTTTTTTTTCTTACGTAAAAGAGAATCGTTTTTTGATAGGACATGAGGCAAATAAACCTCGTTTTTGTCTTTATGATAAAAAACGCACATTAGTAGATAGCTATAATCTTTATCCTGTCGTAAAAAAAGAGAATGAGGATTTTACTTTGATAGATAATTTCTTCGTTTATAATTCTTATTTGGCAATAAAACCAGATGGAACAAAATTTGTCAATGTGACTAATTGCGGTTTAATTATGGATATTTTTGAAGTAAAAAATGATAGTATTGTTCCTTTATTTACAAAACGATATTATGAACCCACATTTAAGGAAAGTGGACAAAATGATTGGGATCGTAGTATAAAAGCTTATGTGAGTTTTACTAGTACAGACAAATATATCTATATGATAATAAATGGTACAACAAAATCACGACCTATAAAGACATTATCTCTATTTGATTGGGAAGGGAATCCAGTTAAGCAATATAATTTGAATGAGCCAATAATTCGAGTTGCGATAAATGAAAAAAGTAAAAAGGTATTCGTTTTAGCAGAAAATGATAATGGAGAGTATTATTTAGGATATTGTGATTTGTAAAATGATTTACGTATACGATTAAAAAAACGATGGATTCATTAAAATTATTTTCCCTTCTTGGGCTGTTTTTATACTTTGGGGTATTGCTTTTGGTGGTATGGAAAGAAAAGAAGAACAAAAATGTTTTAGATTATTTTTTTGCCGGTAGAAACTTATCGTATTGGGCATTGTCTTTAACCTTTATTGCTTCATGGTGGGGGGCAGGATCGGCAATCTCTACGGCAGATTTAGCCTTTGAAGATGGCTTGGGAGCTTTTTGGTATTATGGAGTTCCTGTGTTAATTTCTACTTTTTTACTGATACTGTTTTCAAAAAACATTCGTCGTATCAATTATTTGACACAAGGCCAGATGATGAAGGCTAGATATTCGAAAGCAGTTTCGAGGATGCTTTCGTTCTTTGTTTTTTTATTTATGACGATAACGGCCGCTTCTCAAATGGTTGGTATTGGTGATTTTTTTGGAACGTATCTTGAACTGCCGTACATTTATGCTGTGTTATTAGGTACCTCTATTGTTGTGATTTATTCACTGTTTGGCGGTTTTCGTGGAGTTGTTTTGACGGATATCGTACAATTTATTTTATTATTAATTTCTGCAGTCATTGTGTTTGTAGTAGCCTATTCTGCCAGTGGTGGATGGGATGCTATTATTGAGCAAGCACAAATTCAAAATAAACCAGAGTACACTTCTTTTTTTGCAGGTGCTGAAAAGTATTTTGTTTATGTATTGACTTTCGGCTGTGCATGGATGATACAAGCCAATGTATGGCAACGAATATCAGCAGCTAGGAATGTTGTGGATGCAAAGCGAATGGCAACGATGAGTTTTTTTGCCTATATTCCCCTTTATCTAATTGTTGTTTTAACTGGAATGTGTGGAGTTGTTTTATACAAAGATCTACCTGCTGGTGGTTTGATTTCAGGAATTATATTGGATTATATGCATCCTATTATGGGGGCTTTGGTTTTTGTTGGAATAGCTGCTGCGATTATGTCTACAATGGATTCTCTGATTAATACGGCAGCCATGACACTTTCTTTGGATTTAAATCCGTTTAAAGGGAATGAAGAAAAACAGTTGCAAATCAGTAGAGTCGCTACAATTTTAGTGGTATGTATTGCTCTCTTGATTGCTTTAAAGATACGTTCGATATTGACGATCTCTTGGATTGCTTCAGATATTATAACTACGGGAGTGTTTGTTCCATTATTAGGTGGTTTTTTGTGGCGTAGAGCCACATCACAAGCTGCATTAGCATCTATGATTGTAGGGGCTATTTATTGTGGATACAATTTATTCCTCTTTATGGGAGTAGATCTACCTCATTGTTGGGAGTTAGAATCTACGTCTCAAATTTTAATTGGTTTAGCACTTTCGGTCTCTGTTTTTGTAAGCGTATCGCTATGCACGAAGCCAGATTTTATAAAAGCTGATAGCTTTCTTGCAAAGGCTTCTGGTAAAGAAGTCTAGAGGCTACAGCAGGACTGACTGTTTCTATTTTTATTTGTCCTTTTTTGTTGGGCGAAAAAATCAGGCATTTATAGTGTAGTGTCTGACTTTCAAAATCTATAAGGAAAGAAGGGTCTATGGGTATTCCATTGACACGAATTTCAAAATGGAGATGGTCGGTAGTGGCACGCCCTGTTTTTCCTGTTACAGAAATCGGATCACCAGCGCTAACATGGTCACCTGATTGTACAAAATGTTTCGAGTTGTGTGAATATACCGTTTCTAGTCCATTGTAATGGCGAATGACGATCACCTTACCATATCCACCATAGGTCATATCTGCTAATCTCACAATTCCGTCAAAAGCAGAAACAACAGTATCTTGGCAGTTGATTTTTAAATCCATTCCTTGGTGTCTGCGTCCATTTCTACGTCCATATTTTGATATAAGGCGAGCACCTTTCATGGGAAATACGAAATCTTTTTCAGCCAGATCAGCTAAGTTTAATATAAGTTCAGTGCGACGTGCAAATAGATCATATTCAGAAACCCCAACATAAGATTTTTCTAGAGCACTAAAAGAATCTCTAATCTCTAGTTTAGGTTCATAAAATTGTACTGGTTCTGGTATGTAATTAGCAAATGCTAGAGCTTTTTGGGTCCAATTGCTATCGGGTATTGTAAATACAGGAGTCGGCGTGTAGGTTAGTCGAGTAGGGATTGTAGCTTGATAAGAGCAAGAATAAATTCCTACGAAAATAATGCAAATAGTTTTAAGAACTTTGTGTTTTATTGCCATGCAATATAAATTGGTTAATACTCTGATGACACAAAAGTAGGCTAAAAGGTATGTACTCAAGTATTAAATTCATGATTTCGTGCTTTTTTAACATGCTAACGTTTGAAAAATCGGAGATTTGTCCTTTAGTTTTAACCTTTTTATTTAATTTGCATTATCTTCGTCCCAATTTTGTACGAAAAGAATGATATGGAATGGTTGAATAGTATTTTTGTTGAGCATACTGTTGTGCAGGCAGTTGTTGTTACTGCCCTTATTTCTGCTATCAGATCGGAAGAGCGTCGTGTAGGGAAAGAGTGTTAAGATTAGTGTAGAT
>CAMRAP010000172.1 GCA_947039985.1 uncultured Odoribacter sp. | reverse complement strand
ATGAAGATAAATTTGATTACAACAAAGATGCTGGAATGTTTGTGTGTCCAGCTGGCCATATGGCAATACGTAGAGCCGTACAAGGAAAGAAAGATGAGTTAACGAATCAAGTTATAGTATACTACTTTGATGTAGAAAAATGCAAGATATGCTCTAAACGAGAGGGATGTTACAAAGATGGAGCAAAATCTAAGAGTTACTCCGTCACGATCAAAAGTGATGAACAAAAGGCACAAATTGAATTCAAGCAGAGCGAGAGATTTCGAGAGAAAGCCAAAGAGAGATACAAAATTGAGGCGAAGAATGCCGAACTAAAGCAACATGGATATGACAGAGCCCAGTCCTATGGATTGTCGTGCATGCAGATGCAGGGTGCAATGGCTATTTTTGCTGCAAACATCAAAAGAATTATTAGATTGATGTAGGAAAGGTCAATCTAAACTATTTATAGCTAAAAATAAACATATACAGGCAAAAATGGGAGAATAAAAGCCTGTAAAAAAATATTGCGAGAATTTGTACCAAATAATACAAACTCTCGCAATATTGCTAGTTCTCACTAAAACAAGGATTGCTATACTCCAAGTCTCATTTATTGCCTAGTTTTTCAGTGCTCTGTTTATAATCAGCCTCATTCTTTTTTTTATTTGATCTTATGGATAACTAATCCAGACCGTAATTTCGGTTCGAACCAAGTCGTTTTTGGAGGCATTATATTACCTGTATCGGAAATATTCAGCAATTGTTCCATAGACACAGGATAAAGAGCAAAAGCAACTTTCATCTCACCCTTGTCTACACGTTTTTTCAATTCATCAAGACCACGTATTCCACCAACAAATTCAATACGTGTTGAGGTTCGTAAATCTTGAATATCTAAAATATCTGCCAAGATATGATTTGATAGAACAGTTACATCTAATATTCCAATTGGGTCGTTATCATCATATGCACTTGACTTTGCAGTCAAACGATACCATATACCATCCAAATACATACTAAACTCATGTAACTTTGCAGGATGGTACGTTTCACTTCCTAGTTTTTCTACTTTAAATTGAGCCTCTAGTCTCTCTAGTAATTGAGCCTCTGTTAAGCCATTTAAATCTTTTACCACACGATTATAATCAATAATCTTTAATTGGTGATCAGGAAAGTGTACAGCCATAAAGAAATTGTAGTCCTCATCGCCAGTATGATTTGCGTTCATTCCAGTGTATTCTGCTCCAATGCGCGCAGCTGCAGCAGTACGATGATGACCATCTGCAACATATGTTGCTGGTACCTCTGTAGCAAATAATTCCTCTAAGCGTTGATTGGTTTCTTGACTATTGATCGACCAAAAATGGTGACCAAATCCATCCTCTGCAACAAAATCATAATCAGCTTTCTGATTCTTGACGATATGATCAACAATAGCATCAATCTCTGGAACTGCACGATAAGCAAAAAATACAGGCTCAAGATTTGCATCCACATAGCGAGTAAGAATCATTCGATCCTCCTCCTTATCTGGACGAGTTAGCTCGTGTTTCTTGATGATTCCATTTATATAATCTTCACAGGCAGCACAACCAACAATACCATATTGAGTACGTCCATCCATTGTCTGTGCATAGATATAAAATTTCGCCTCATCATCCTGTACCAACCATCCTTTGTCTTGAAACATATTGAAGTTTTCAACACTCTTGTTATAAACAAGTTTAGAATGTACATCTGTTCCTTGAGGACAGTCTATTTCAGCACGAGTGACACGTAATAAAGATTGTTCTTTACCATTAGCCATTTGAATTGCCTCTTCTGAATTCATCACATCATACGGCAAACAAGCTAATTCTTCACATACCTTTTGATTAGGTGTACGTAGACCTTTAAATGGTTTTACTATAGCCATAGTTCTAAGTTTTTTTATTTATTTACTTTGAATTTAGTATCTCCATGCTCTAAAAAAGAAACGATCTGTTTTGCAGCAGCAAGACCAGCATTTACATTTGCTTCTTCCGTTTGAGCACCCATTTTTTTGGGTGTAAAAAAGTATCGCCCTTCAAATGGTGCATATTCAGCAGCATTATTGGGCGTAATATCAGAAATATATTTAAAATCAGGACGATCATTCATTAACTGAATGATACCTTCCTCATCAATCACTTCTTTACGAGCAGTATTGATTAAAACTCCACCTTTAGGCATACGGTTTAGCAAGTCATAATTAATAGACTTCATAGTTTGCGCTGTTGCAGGAATGTGTAAAGACACATAATCACACATACCGTATAAATCTTCAGCAGAACTCAATGGAATTGCACCAGCAGCTTTGATTTGCTCATCAGTCATAAACGGATCGTAAGCATACACTTCCATTCCAAAACCTTTAGCTATACGTCCTACGTTCTGCCCTACATTTCCGAAAGCATGAATACCTATTTTCTTGTCTTTCAACTCAACACCAGATTTCCCATTGTAGAAACTTCTAGTCACGTAAACCATCATCCCAAATACCAATTCTGCAACAGCATTTGAGTTTTGTCCAGGTGTGTTCATTGCAACAACTCCATTAGCTGTACAAGCTTGTAAATCTATATTATCGAAACCTGCGCCTGCACGCACAATCACTTTTAGATTCTTTGCCGCATCGATAACCTCTTTTGTCGCTTTATCTGAACGAATTATCATTGCATCTACATCTGCAACTGCTGCAATTAATTCATCTTGTGATGTATATTTCTCCAATAATAGAAGCTCATATCCTTGTGTTTCTATGATCTTACGAACGCCTTCTACAGCAGCTGATGCAAAAGGCTTGTCAGTTGCTATCAAAACTTTAGCCATAATTGTATATGATTAGATTATAAATTAACTATTCTATTTTAGATATACGCTTTGAACTACATATAGGTTCAAAGCGTATTCTTGAAAATTATAAATTATTATTTGTGTTTTGCTTCAAATTCTTGCATCGTAGCAATTAAAGCATCTACATCTTCCATCGTACAAGCATTGTAAGTTGAAGCACGGAAACCTCCCACTAAGCGATGTCCTTTAATACCAACAATATTTTTTGCCTTACACAAGTCTAAAAACTCTTTTTCTAAATCTTCACGACCTTCAGCCATGATAAAAGGTATGTTCATACGAGAGCGTGAACCATCTTCTACAACTGAACGAAATACAGTGTTACGATCGAATTCTGCATACAATACATCACATCTTTTGATCGCTAGTTTTTCGATAGCTTCAACACCCCCCATTGATTTGATCCACTTTAAAGTCTGACCAACTGCAAAGATATTAATACAAGGAGGTGTATTATACATTGAATCATTATCAACATGAGTCTGATATTGTAACATGGTTGGGATTTTACGATCTGTAACCACTTTGTCTAGAAAATCCTTACGGATAATGACAAAAGTCAAACCAGCAGGACCCAGATTTTTTTGGCACCCACCATATATCATGGCATATTTAGATACGTCGACTGGACGACTACAAATGTCAGATGACATATCAGCGATAAGAGGCACTGGACAATCTATGTCTTCAAAGATCTCTGTACCACGAATAGTATTGTTAGAAGTGATATGTAAATAATCTACATCTGTTGGAATCTTAAAATCTGTTGGGTAATAGGTGAAATTTCGATCTTCAGAAGATGCAATAACGTCTACATCTCCCCAAAGTTTAGCTTCTCCAATGGCTCTTTTAGACCAAACACCAGTGTTTATATAAGCTGCTTTTGTCCCTAAGAAATTATAAGGTATCATGCAAAATTGCATACTAGCTCCACCTCCTACAAAAACTACAGAGTAGTTATCTGGAATATTCAAAACCTCCTTAAACAAAGCAACAGTCTCATCATAAACAGCTTGAAAATCAGCTGAACGGTGAGACACTTCAAGAATTGATTGTCCAGAATTTCCCAATTCCATAACAGCTTTAGCTGTATTTTCTAAAGTCATATCAGACAATTTACAAGGACCTGCATTAAAAATATATTTTCTCATCTTAGGTTTATATTTAAGTTATAAAATATTTAAAAACTATATTACTAGAAAAAAGGTGTCTTAGCCACTTTTGCTTTCAAAGCTTTATTTCTAACACGAATAAAGATCTCTGTGTCAAGCTTGTGAAAACCACTCTTTACATATCCTGTTCCTATTGATTT
>CAMRAP010000171.1 GCA_947039985.1 uncultured Odoribacter sp. | reverse complement strand
CAATTGGTGCAAAAAGCAGAACGTGGTGAAATTTCAGTGGAAGATGCAGACCGTTTAGCAAGTGAATCTTTGCTACGCAAAGAGAGTGCAGACCAAGATGCAGCTCGCAATCAGAATGAAGTTGCCATGTTTGACAAGAATTTGAGTCAGCTAGATGCTAATGTTATAAAACTTCGTTCTACAATCAACAAATATGAAAATGAGTTAAAAACACTAAGAGCTCGTGCCCGTGTTTCTGAAGCGACGAAAAAATTGAATAAATCATTATCTAGTGTTGACAGCTCTGGTACCATTTCTATGCTTGAAAGAATGAAAGCAAAAGTAGACCAAGATGAAGCACTTGCTGAAGCTTATGGAGAAATTGCTGGACAACCATCATCTATCGATGATGAAATTGATAGTGTACTAGGACAATCAAATAGTGGCTCTGACGCCTTAGCTGCTCTTAAAGCAAAAATGAAGAATAATGCGTAAAGTGGAAGCGTGACCTATTAATGTCACGCTCCATTTTTTCATTTTAACAATATAAAATATGGGTGTGTTTGATTTTTTCCGTAAAAAAGATACGGAACCAGCATATGACGTTTCAAATATTACAGTTGCTGATTTACAGATTGGATTTATTTTTGAATACGACTTATCAACTTGGGAAGTGCAAGAAGCTTTCCAATACGACTGGGGCAATGAATACTTTACATCAGAATTTAAGATTTCGGATGGTAATCGTATGCTTTTCTTAAGCATTGAAGACGATGACGAGGTATTTTTATCGATCACTGAAAAAATAAAAATACGTTTACTGGGTGAAGATCTTCCTGAATTCATTGCTAAAAATGAAAAAGCTCCTAACAAAATTACATACGAGGGCAAAGATTATTTCATGGAATCTGAAAGTCCAGGCTATTTTAACGAGCAAGGGTCTGACGAATGGTCAGAACTAATCTCATGGAACTATGAAGACAAAGCAGGAGAAGCAATAATATGCATTGAGCGTTGGGGTGATTTTAATTTCGAAGCTGCTATAGGTAAAAATATCAAAGAGTATGAAATTTCTAACATACTCCCTAAAAAAAACTAGACTATGGATAAATATGCAAAAATAGCACTCATTTGTTTGCTCGTGTTTATACTTATAAAATCATTTTCAAGCCTATCATCATCAAAAGAATACACAAAAAATCCAGTTGATGAATTGATTCGTGATATGAATGATATCTCTAATTTCTCCATCATTTTATTTGATATGGAATTTGAAGAAAATACATTTGGAAGTGATGTATACCGTCAAAAATACCAAATTATCACAACAAAGAAAGATAGTGAAATAGATATAACAGAAACTGGATGGGAAAAGGTTTCTGAAACATATTTTCAGGCAAACCTGAACAATATGGGAATGGAAATTGCAAGCAAAACAGATGGTAAATTAAGTAAAACTGCTGCTCCTGCTGGATACTCACAATTTGTTGGCAACTCTCAGTACGGACAATGGACAAACAGAGGAGGTTCTTCATTTTGGGAGTTTTATGGGAAATATGCCATGATGAGCTCACTATTTAACTTGATGACACCAGTCTCTAGAGGGTATTATGATGACTACTCCCGCAACTATCGCAACACTAATCGTCCTTATTATGGATCATCGACCAGTGGAGGAACAAGCTATGGAACTTCATCGACAATGAAAAATCGTGGAACAACAAGCTCGTGGAGTAAATCACAATCAGCTTTTAAGTCAAGTGTACAGAGTCGTGTTAATAGAAGCAGCTCAACAAGTCGTACAGGTAGATCATCCTCAAGTTCATATCGTTCACGTGGTGGCGGTTTTGGTAAATAATACATTCTTAAAATTATGGATCATATATTAAACTCTAGCTATATAAACGACACATTCAATGCTGTTGCTTATATATTCATGGCATTTTTTCTATTTTGGGTAGGTAAACGTGCATATCAACTATTTCATCCAACAATTGATGTTCAAAATGAATTGGTCATAAAAGATAATTTTGCATTTAGTATAGCGCACACAGGTTATTTTATCGGTGTCTTAATAGCTATTGGTGGAACAATCGTAGGTGAAACGAATGGACTTATCGCAGACTTATTTGATATGCTAGTTTATGGACTACTGTCTATTTTGTTACTAAATATATCTATATTTATCAATGCAAAAATTATTCTACGTCAGTTTTCGGTAGAAAAAGAGATTTGTACTGATCGTAATGAAGGAACAGGATTAGTAGAAGCTGCTAGTGCAATTGCCTCTGGATTAGTCATTTCCGGAGCAGTATCAGGTGATGCTATTGCCCCACTATGGTCATTAATAGATGGCTCAAGCGATTGTTTTTCATATGGACCGTATATGGGAATAATTAACACCATCCAATTTTGGCTAATTGGATTAGTATTGATGGTATTCACAGCCTGGTTTTATAATAAGATATTACCTTATAATGCGCTGGATGAAATAGAGAAAGATAACGTTGCTGTTGGCTTTGGTTTTGCAGGAGCTTTAGTTGCTATTGCTATCCTAGTCAGCCATGCACTTTCTGGCGACTTTGAAGGTTGGATCGCTACTTTTACGAAAGTAGGGTTTGAAATGGGCATCGGTCTTATATTGTTACCAGTGGCTCGACTCCTTGCAGACAAAATTTTACTACCAGGTCAAAATTTGACAGATGAACTTGTAAATCAAGACAAAGCAAATATTGGAGCTGGACTAATTGAAGCGTTTAGTTACATTGGAGGGGCTATCCTTGTTACTTGGTGTATATAATATATTACAATGAATTTAATATACTTGCTTTGTAGGTTTTGTTCAAAAAAAATAAAACCGACAAAGCACTTTTTCTATGAAAATAAATAATAAATCAACAGTCTTAAAAGCAGCCATGTTTGCCACTGGCTTGTCAGGTATTGTAGCCGAATGTATATTGTCAACTTTGGCAACTTATTTTCTCGGCGATTCAGTCCTTCAATGGACAATGACCATGTCTATCATGATGTTTGCCATGGGCATAGGCAGTCGAATCAGTAAATTATTCAAGAAAAATCTACTGCGGCATTTTCTATGTGTTGAGTTTTCCTTATCTATTGTAGTTGCATTTTCTTCCATTCTAGTATATACCACTGCTGCCTATACCAACTCTACAGGATTTGTTATTTACGCCATGTCTATTTTGGTTGGACTATTTATCGGAATGGAGATACCCTTAGTGATCCGAATTAACGAAGAGAATGAAACACTTCGTTCAAATGTGTCGGGTATCATGGAGCAAGACTACTATGGTAGTTTGATTGGTGGTATATTTTTTGCTTTTATTGGGTTGCCGTTTTTGGGATTAACCTAC
This sequence comes from uncultured Odoribacter sp., assembly GCA_947039985.1. GTDB lineage: Bacteria > Bacteroidota > Bacteroidia > Bacteroidales > Marinifilaceae > Odoribacter. Next base: position 850 of record CAMRAP010000171.1, on the reverse strand, counting down.
ACCCCATTTGTACTTGGATTATTAAATTTCTCTGTTGCAATCACACTACTTCTCCTGCTTTGGAAACAACAAAACCGTTTAAATAAACGCATACTGGGCTATGGAGGATTGGCTGTACTTATTGCACTTTTAATCGGTTTATTCTTTGCTAAACCAATTGTATTACATGGTGAGCAACGTCGCTATAAAGATAAAATAGTGTATGAAGAGCACAGTCGCTATCAAAAAATAGTTATTACGCAATGGAAAAATGATCATTGGCTATTTTTGGATGGCAATCAGCAGTTAAGCTCATTCGATGAAGCATTGTATCATGAACCTCTAGTACTTCCTGCCATGCAGCTGGTAAAACACCCCCAAAATATTTTGATACTAGGAGGTGGAGATGGTTGTGCTGCACGCGAAGTGCTAAAATATCCTTCAGTAAAGAGTATTGATATTGTTGACATTGACCCTGTCATGACTCGCTTAGGGCAAGAACATCCTATTCTTGTTGATTTAAACAAGAATTCAATGAATGATAAACGGGTCAAAATCATCAATCAAGATGCCTATAAATACCTAGAAGATAATCAATTCTTTTACGATCTGATCATTATTGATCTGACTGATCCCAAGACTGTTGAATTAGGTCGACTATATTCGTATGAATTCTATAGCCTATGCTATCGACATTTACGTCCAAATGGTATTCTTATCACACAAGCAGGTAGCCCATATTATGCCATCGATGCTTTTTCTTGCATTGAAAAGACAGTTGCTGAAGCTGGTTTTGGTGTCATTCCAATGCATAATCAAGTGTTAACAATGGGAGAATGGGGCTGGATCATTGGATCGAAATCACTGAGCA
>CAMRAP010000170.1 GCA_947039985.1 uncultured Odoribacter sp. | reverse complement strand
TTTCGCCTGTGTTCGCATTTTCGAAAGTAAAACGATTGTCACCAGTAGTCTCACCAATCACATACATCGGAGCACGCTCACGGTCAGCAATACGTTGTAATGTTTCAACGTCTTTTTCCTTGATCACCAATCCCATACGCTCTTGCGACTCGTTACCAACAATCTCTTTAGCAGACAAGGTTGGATCGCCAACTGGCAATTTTTCCATATGAATCAAACCACCTGTTTCTTCCACTAATTCAGACAAACAGTTTAGGTGTCCACCTGCTCCATGGTCATGAATAGAAACAATAGGATTCACTTCGCTTTCAGCTAGTGCACGAATGGCATTACAAACTCGTTTTTGCATCTCAGGATTTGAACGCTGCACAGCATTCAATTCAATAGCTCCAGCAAATACACCCGTATCAACAGATGAGACTGCGCCGCCACCCATACCGATGCGATAGTTATCGCCACCTAACAACACCACTTTATCACCCACCTCTGGAGTAGCTTTTAGTGCTTGCTTGCGATTTCCAAAACCAACACCACCAGCTTGCATAATTACTTTGTCGTAACCATATGTCATTCCATACTCTTCATGCTCGAATGTCAATACAGAACCACAAATTAGCGGTTGACCAAATTTATTTCCAAAATCAGAAGCACCATTAGATGCTTTAATCAAAATATCTTCTGGAGTTTGGTATAACCATTTACGTGGATCAATGTTCTGTTCCCAAAAACGAGAAGCATCAAGACGTGGATAAGCAGTCATATAAACAGCAGTACCAATCAATGGCAATGATGCCTGTCCTCCTGCAATACGGTCACGAATTTCTCCACCAGTACCCGTTGCAGCACCATTAAAAGGCTCTACTGTGGTTGGAAAGTTATGCGTTTCCGCTTTTAATGAAATCACCGTGTCAATTTCTCTTGTTTCAAAGAAATCAGGCTTATCATGGGTATGTGGTGCAAATTGAGTGACTTTGGGTCCTTCAATAAATGCACAGTTATCTTTATAAGCAGAAACAATTCTATTGTGATTCTCCTTCGATGTTTTCTTGATTAGCTCAAAAAGAGAGCTCTCTTTTTCCTCACCATCAATAACGAATGTACCATTAAAAATTTTGTGACGACAGTGCTCTGAATTTACTTGTGAAAAACCGAACACCTCAGAATCAGTCAGTTTACGACTTAATTTCTTTGCCAATCCTTCTAAATAAGCAATTTCATCAGCATTCAATGCCAATCCTTCTTGCAAATTGTAAGCAGGTATATCTTCCACATAAACAACAGCCTCTGGCAATTTGTCAATGGTAAACATATCTTGACCTAAGCCCTTATAGAAGGCTTTCAACATAGGATCAAAACTTGCTTTTTCATTTTCCACTTGAGTAAATTCCTCAATTCGTAAAATGCCCGAAATACCCATATTTTGAGTAATCTCCACAGCATTTGTACTCCATGGAGTAACCATTTCACGGCGTGGACCAACAAAAAAACCTTCCAACATCTCGCCTTCAAGCTTGCGAGCACCGCTGAACAACCATTCCAATTTACTTACATCAAGGGGATTTTCAGATGTCTGATAATACACTGCATATACAGTATTGTCTTTCTGATAGAAAACTATAGCCATGCTTATAATAATAATAATTTATTTCACGTGATTTTAAGTATGCAAAGATAGTATTTTCAACATTATATACAACCTAAATAATATTAGTTTCAAAGATATAAAACAAAGCCACTATCACATTTTCACAAAGTCATCCTTTATACTTGCGATTAGATTACTATCAATCTGTAATTCATTTACATAGCCCTCGAATTTAACAATAGCACACGAGCAACATTGTCTATTAGGGACTTATAATCTTGTATATCGTTATTTAGACCTACGATTTCCAAATCTTCACGGGTAATATCCTCATTTTTTCCATTGACAGTTAATGAATGCTTGTTGAAATAAGCAGGAGCTGACAAATCTACGCTATAAGTCAAACGTCTTTATTGATTGTATATTCAAAATCCTAGAGATAGGAGATTTATTATACACGTATGTTTCTGAGATTATATACGTGTATCATTTTGGAAAGGTACGTGTAAGCACCAATTACGGGAAAAGTTTAGGTTTTAAATACGAAATAAAAGGAACTTCTGATATCATTGTAAATGACAGACGATTGATTGAACGATTATTTGACAATCTTAAATACCGTATGAAGTAATCATTTTTGAAAAATAAACTTGAAAAAATAAATGAAATTAGATGAACATAAAGTTTTTTTTATACATTTGCGTTCAGATAAAAGAGAGAAAGATGTTTAATCACTTAAATAAATATTGGCGTTGGTGTCTACAGCTTAAAAAGTCGTAGTCGTTCGCATGTATTTGTTTATTTTATCACAACAATATAAGGAGCATAGAGACACTACGATGTCTGTATGCTCCTTTCTTTTACAAAAGTGTTTTTATTTAAAAATCTAACTATAATATTATGAAATACGAAATTAACGAAGAAGGCTTTTATGGCGAATTTGGCGGAGCATTTGTTCCTGAGAAACTTATTCCAAATATTGAAGAATTAAAGAAATCGTATAAGGAATTAATTGATACCCCTGATTTTCAAGAAGAATTGAAAGATCTATTGAGAGATTATGTTGGGCGTCCTTCACCACTCTATTTGGCAAAGCGACTTAGTGAAAAATACAATACTAAGATCTATCTTAAACGAGAAGATTTAAACTATACAGGAGCACACAAAATCAATAATGCATTGGGAATGATTCTCCTTGCTAAGCGTATGGGAAAAACTAAAATTATTGCTGAAACAGGTGCAGGACAACATGGAGTTGCTACTGCAACTGTTTGTGCATTAATGAATATGGAGTGTATCGTTTTTATGGGAGCAACAGATATTGAACGCCAACGACCTAATGTTGAGAAAATGAAAATGTTAGGCGCAAGTGTTGTTCCTGTAACACAAGGAACAGCAACATTAGAAGATGCCGTAGATGTAGCTTTAGACTATTGGTTAGAGCATCCTGAAGATACATTCTATCTATTAGGATCAGTAGTGGGACCGCATCCATATCCAGAAATTGTGACTCGTTTTCAATCTGTTATCAGTGAAGAGATTCGTAAGCAACTTTTAGAAAAAGAAGGTAGAGAAACTCCTGACCATGTCATTGCTTGTGTTGGAGGAGGAAGTAATGCTGCCGGTGCATTCTATCATTTTATTCACTCGGAAGAGACTAATTTAATTGCAGTTGAACCAGCAGGAAAAGGATTAGATACAGGAAAGCATGCAGCAGCCATCACTATGGGTAAACCAGGAGTGCTACATGGCAGTAAAAGCTATGTTATATATGACAAGGAGGGGAATGTAGCAGAACCCTACTCTATTTCAGCAGGCTTGGACTATCCAAGCGTAGGACCACTTCATGCACACTTAGCTACAGAAGGACGTTTGCAGGTACTTACTGCTACGGATAAACAAGCATTGGACGCTGTATTTGAATTAACAAAATTAGAAGGTATCATTCCTGCGATGGAATCTGCTCATGCCTTAGCTGCTTTACAATTCACAAAGTTCAAGCCAACAGATGTGGTTGTAATCAATCTATCAGGTAGAGGCGACAAAGACATGGAAACATTTCTTGCCAACCGCCCCCAATAAATAGGGACTTTAACGTAAACGTCTCGGGGATTACGTTTTTATGGTAATCGGATAGGAGGTGATGGATTAATTCCATCACCGACCTTCCACACCACCACGCATGCCGTTCGGCACGTGGCGGTTCCTTACTTACGATAAAACTTACTATAATAGTCGTTTAGAAAAGGGTATCCCGCTCGACGTAAATTTTCATTTGTAATGGCTCTGTGAAGTATCGGGCTTTTAGATCTACGCAAATGGCTCTTGCGAGTATTAGCCCATTCCCAAACCTTACTTTTATCAATTCCACATTTAACAAGATTTGTCAATTTGGTCTTGATTCTCTTCCAGTACTTCCATATACACATTCTTATTCTTCGTCGTAACCACTCATCAGTAGATTGAAGATGACTCTTCATATCTGCCAATTTGTAGTAATTAATCCAGCCGTGAATGTATTGCTTGTATTGCTTGAGTTTAAATTTCCTCTGTTCATAACCCATTCCGTTACTTCTAGATGTTAGTTCCTTTAATTTGGACTTCATCTTCTGTAAACTTAACTTGTGC
>CAMRAP010000169.1 GCA_947039985.1 uncultured Odoribacter sp. | reverse complement strand
TGCTTTGAAAACGGCTGATATGGATATGATGGTAGCTGCTACCTACGAAAATATTATGATGGTTGAAGGCGAAATGCTTGAGGTGTCTGAAGCTGAAATGCTTGAGGCTATCAAATTCGCACATGTTGCCATTAAAGAACAATGTGTTCTTCAAAACGAATTGGCTGCTGCTGTTGGTAAAGCAAAACGCACGTATTGCCATGAAGTGAATGATGAAGAATTACGTAAAGATATTTGGGACAAATGTTACAAAAAAACCTATGATGTAGCCAATCTACGTCATGCAGACAAACATTTACGTCATGAATTATTGATGAATGTTCGTGCTGAATATATGGAAACACTTAGTCCAGAAGATAAAGAAGCAAAGAAAAAATTAGTGGCTCGCTACTACCATGATGTAGAGAAAGAGGCTGTACGCCGTATGATTCTTGACGAAGGCGCTCGTTTAGATGGACGTACAACTGAAGAAATTCGCCCTATCTGGTGTGAAGTGGATTATTTACCAGGACCTCATGGTTCATCTGTTTTTACTCGTGGTGAAACTCAGGCATTAGCTACCGTTACTTTGGGAACAAAGTCTGACGAGAAACTAATTGACGAAGCAACACTAAAAGGAAAAGAAAAATTCTTATTACACTATAATTTCCCTCCATTTTCAACTGGTGAGGCGAAACCATCTCGTGGAGTGGGTCGTCGTGAAGTTGGTCATGGTAACCTAGCTTATCGTGCATTGAAAACAATGCTTCCAGAAAATTATCCATACACTGTACGTATCGTTTCTGATGTTTTAGAATCAAATGGTTCTTCTTCAATGGCAACTGTTTGTGCGGGAACTTTAGCATTAATGGACGCTGGTGTACCTATCAAGGCTCCAGTAACTGGTATTGCCATGGGATTAATCACCGATAAAGGATGTGCAAAATTTGCCGTATTATCTGATATCTTAGGAGATGAAGACCACTTAGGAGATATGGACTTTAAAGTAACTGGAACACGTAAAGGTATCACTGCAACACAGATGGATATTAAAGTGGACGGTTTATCATATGAGATCTTAGAACAAGCATTGAATCAAGCAAACCGTGGACGTATGCATATCATGGATATCATTACTGAAACTATGCCTGAGCCACGTGAAGATATGAAAGCTCATGCTCCACGTATTGTAACTATTAGTATTGACAAAGAGCAGATTGGTTCATTGATTGGTCCTGGAGGAAAAATCATCCAAGATATTCAAGAGAAATCAGGTGCTACGGTTAATATCGAAGAAGTTGACAACAAAGGTGTTGTTAGTATCTCTGCTACAAACAAAGAAGCGATTGATAAGGCTTTGACTCGTATCCGTGGTATTGTTGCAAAACCTGAAGTGGGAGACATCTATGATGGTCTTGTGAAATCAATCATGCCTTTTGGTGCTTTCGTCGAAATCATGCCAGGTAAGGATGGTTTACTACACGTTTCAGAGATCAGTTATGATCGCGTTGAGAATGTAGAAGATGTACTAAAAGAAGGGGAGCGTATCCAAGTGAAATTACTAGAAGTAGATCCAAAAACGGGAAAACTTCGTCTATCTCACAAGGCTACATTACCTAAACCTGAAGGATATCAAGAACATCCAGAGCGCAGCGAACGTCCAGAACGTCCTCGTGGAGAAAGACGCCCTGTTATTCGTCGTGAAAGAACGGAAGAGAATAACTCAGCAGAGTAATCTCAAAAAGTCTTATATACTAATATCCCCAAAGTTTCATTGCAAACTTTGGGGATATTGTTTTCAGCGAAGGGCCTACTATTTCTAGTTTACCTCATTTCTGTATGGAAAGATCAACTCGCATTATAAAGTCCCAGATGTAATTTAATAGCCCGAATGAATAAATTAGTTGCATAATCTTTCGATATGAACGTATATTTCATTATTTTTGATACGAAAATTTAAAGACTTTTATTTATGATTCGAGGATTCGGAAGCGACAATTTCTCTGGTGTATTACCAGAAGTATTTACAGCACTAGAGGAGGCGGCTTATGGTCATCAACATTCTTATGGTGAGGATATTCACTCTAAAAAAGCAATAGAAGACTTTCAAGCCATTTTTGGACAAGAGATTGAAGTCTTTTTTGTCTATAATGGAACTGGAGCTAATGTGTTAAGCTTATCAGCATTTACTCGCTCGCATAACGCTATTATTTGTACAGAAACAGCGCATATTAATGTAGATGAATGTGGAGCTATAGAAAAGCAAAATGGTAATAAATTATTAACGGTCCCTAGCTTCGATGGGAAGTTAAACATTGGATTAATCCAAAACCATATGCACAATTTTGGAAATCAACATCACTCGCAACCTAAAATCATTTCCCTAAGCCAGTGTACTGAGTTAGGGACAGTATATACTCGTGAGGAACTAAAAGAAATTTGCGATTATGCCCATGCAAATGGTATGTATGTACATATGGATGGTGCTCGATTAGCGAATGCTATTGCACATCTAGGGTGTGCTCCCAAAGAAATTACCACAGATGTAGGCATTGATGTCTTGAGCTTTGGAGGAACAAAAAACGGGATGATGTTTGGAGAAGCAGTGCTATTCTTTAACACCTCTTTTGTTACTGATGTTCCTTATATCCGTAAACAATCGATGCAATTGCACTCTAAAACACGGTTTATTGCAGCACAGTTTTCTGCTGTCTTAAAAAATAATCTATGGTTAAAAACAGCTAGCCATGCAAATCGAATGGCTCAACAACTAGCTTCTGAAGCAGCACAAATTCCAGGAATTCGAATCACACAAGAAGTAGGTGGCAACGAAGTTTTCGCCATTATCCCCCGTGAGAAAATAAGCTTACTACAAGAAGCGTGTTTTTTTTATACTTGGGATGAATCAGCCTCTGAAGTCAGATGGGTTTGCTCTTTCGACACAACAGAAAATGATATACTGGAATTTGTACATTTACTAAGACAAGCCATCTGCTAATGCACCAAATCATCACGACCGAAGACGGAAGCGTTACACTATATATCCCAGAACTAAATGAACACTATCATTCCATTCACGGAGCAATACAAGAATCGCAACATATATTTATCGCTGCTGCTTTAGACTATTTCTTAGATACCTATCCAGAGGCTATAAGTACAGCTCATCCATTGCATATATTAGAAGCGGGGTTCGGAACAGGTCTAAATGCCTGGCTCACACTGATTCGTGCCACTGAGCGACAAATCCCCATCTGCTATCATACGATTGAAAAATATCCTTTAGCAAACTCCGAACTTGAAGCCTTAAACTATACGGACTATAAAAGTTTAGGAGATAATCATCTATTCCACCAACTACACGAATGTTCATGGGAAACTGAACACGTTTTTACGCCCCATTTTAAATTTTGTAAACACAAGGAAGACTTTCAGCACATTGATTTTCCTCCTCAATTTGATATTGTATATTTTGACGCTTTTAACCCCAATGTACAGCCCCATTTGTGGAGTACTGAAGTTTTTGAACGCTTCTACAAAGCAATGAAAACGAATGGAATATTGACAACTTATTGCGTAAAAGGCATTGTAAAACAAGCATTGCGGACAGTCGGATTTTCCATCAAACGACTACCAGGTCCTCCCGGAAAACGGCAAATGCTGCGTGCAACCAAAACAAGCTCAATATAATACTTGTCTAGCTTTACTTCTTTTTCTTCTGTACAGACCATCCAAACTTACCTATTTTTTCACCCAATCCAAAGTATGCACCATGTACATAAACCAATGGATTAGATTTATCTAGGTCAAATTTGCCCGTTTCTGAATCTAAGAAACGATCGTCAGCTTGTACATTCACAATTTCAGCAATAAACATATCATGTGTCCCTAACGGGATAATGTTTTTTACTACACATTCAATACATATAGGTGATTCTTCAACAATTGGAGCTTTAACAAACTTAGCTTTACCAGGAGTCAATTTCATCTCCTTAAACTTATCAAAATCTTTACCTGATCGCACCCCACACCAATCAGTTGCAAATGCCATGTCCTCTGTTGTCAGATTAATCACAAACTCCATGTTTTTACGTAAAATAGGATAAGAATGACGCTCAGGGCGAATAGATATATAGCACATGGCAGGATCTGTACAAATTGTTCCTGTCCATGACACTGTTATTAGGTTATATTCTTCAGGGGTGCTACCACAACTAATCAATACTGCTGGTAGTGG
>CAMRAP010000168.1 GCA_947039985.1 uncultured Odoribacter sp. | reverse complement strand
TATCGAAAGACGATGAAGCCATTGAAGAACTCTTGAAAGGAGATCAAATTTGGTTTTGTGGTCAATGTATCTCGTGTCGACCAAGGTGCCCTAGAAAAAATACACCTGCCTACATCATCCAAGCACTAAGATTATTATCTCAAAAGTTAGGATTCTTTGTCGATTCCAAAAGAGGAAGACAACAACTAGTAATCAAAAGAACCGTAGGACATAATATTGCCCAACTGGGATACTGTATTATTCCCGAATCCATTGTGCCTGATATGCACCGTGAACAAGGAGAGGTGTGGAGTTGGATATACAATAATCATACCGACTTTTTTCCACAGTTTACAGACTCTTACAGAACAGAAGGAAGTGGCGCTTTACGAAAAGTTGACGATGCAACAATGAAAGAGATTGAAGAGATATTTGCCGTGACAGGAGCTGTTGAATTTTATGAAAACATAGAAAAACACAGTGAAAAAAAGGCAAAAGAGATGGGATACGATGGAGCTGATGATAGCTATTTTATGGATGTATACAACGGAACAGAATAAATTTATAACAATATACGATGAGCATTTACAGCAATTGGAGTTCATATCAAAAAGAGATAGCTGAGGATAAGTTTTATTATGCTCGAAGCTGCATCAGACAAAATTTTTTCCCAGGTTCAGAGAAAGCCTTTTTAAATATACTATCCAAAAATCTAGGCAAAGATATATTGGACGACCCTTTACACACTTCGTGTTCAGGGATTGCATATCATGCCGATATTCTACCATTTGAAACCACGATGACCATGGTGGCTCGTCAATTTGCCATGATGACAGAAGCAGGTTATGAAAATTTTGTATCCTCCTGTATCACCTCTTTCGGTATATATAGCGAAGTGCTTGAAACTTGGCACCATTTCCCCGAAAAGGAGGCTCAGATAAGAGAGATGCTATATAAAGCAACCAAAAGAGAGTTTAAGATACCCCAGAATGTTGCTCATACCTCAGATATCATATTTAAGTTTCGAGAGGGAATCAGGGAAAAGGGTGTGAATAAATTGGTAAACATTCATACTGGCGAACCCTTGAAAGGAGTCGAGCACATTGGATGCCATTATGCAAAAGTTTTTCCATCCAAGGGAATTGGAGGCTCAGAATTTCCTTATGTATTAGCAGGAATGATTGAAGCTTGGGGAGGAACAGTTGTTGACTACCCTGAACGTAGACACTGCTGTGGATTTGGATTTAGAAACTATTTGGTCAAAGCAAATCGAGGATACTCCGTATCGAATACCAAAAGGAAATTAGAATCAATGGCTCCTTTTCAGCCAGATTTCATCTTAGCAAATTGTCCCGGTTGTTCCATGTTTATCGACAAATGGCAATACACATTAAAGCAAATGGATGGTGTAGTATATGGACAAAAAGCAATACCTGTATTGACATACGAAGAGTTAGCAGGTTTAGTTCTAGGTTACGACCCTTGGGAACTGGGTATGCAAATGCATGAGGTTGACGTAGAACCCTTATTGGATAAGATGGGCATTAAATACGACTCTTCAAAAAAATATGAGGGCGTGAATGGTAAAAAAATAGGACAACCCCAACGCTGGGAAGGTTGTGGTAAGCTTTAAAACAGAGTATATGTACGATATTATCATTATTGGAGGAGGAGTTGCAGGAATGCAAGCAGCTATTGCAGCGAAGAAATTGAATCTAGAACCGATTATTTTAGAGAAAGAAAATAAGCTGGGTGGCAAAGTTGCCCACAAATACTCACTCTTTCCTACATTTAGTTCTGCCGAACAACTCATCGATAGACTAGAGGCGCAAATTATAGAGAATAAAATCGATGTACGCTACCATTGCGAGGTGGTGTCTATCCACAAAGAGGAACTTTCTGTAGGCTATACCCTAAATGTAGGCGACATCAAAAAAGTAGATAATCTACAAGCTCGTTCCATTCTAATTACCACTGGTTATGAGCCATTTGATGCACGCATCAAGCAAGAATATGGTTATCAAGTATATGATAATATATACACCTCCATGGACTTAGAAGCCATGATGAAAAAAGGTCTGATTTTGACCAAAGAGGGTAATACACCTGAATCTATTGCATTTATTCACTGCGTTGGTTCAAGAGATAGTCAGATTGGAAATGAACACTGCTCAAGAGTTTGCTGTGTTACAGGAGTAAAGCAAGCCACAGAACTTTGCCAAATGATAAAGGGAGCACGTGTTTACAACTTCTATATGGATATGAGAATGTTTGGGAGCGGCTACGAAGAGATGTATAAAGAGGCACAACAGAATTATCAAGTGAGATTTATTAGAGGTCGTGTTTCAGAATTGAGTCAGACGATAGACCATAAAGTGAGACTAAAAGCAGAGGACACATTAATCTCCAAACCAATTGCCATAACGGTGGATATGGTCATACTGCTTGTTGGCATGTGTGGAGCTGTAAATAATGAAAGTATCGGTGAATCTGCTGGTTTAGAGCTGAGAGAAAATGGCTTATTCAAACCTGTTAATGCTTTTGACAGCACCACCAAATCAACGGTAAACGGTATCTTTTACGCGGGTTGTGCAGAATCGCCAAAAAATATATCGGAGAGTATGAATCAAGCATCGCAAGCGATTCTAAATATTAGTACTTATCTTGAATCTAAATAATATGGTCGATTTTGGATTTAGTAGTTACAAAAGTCGCTTTATTGATTTGGATAAAGTAGATACAAAACTCCCCACCGAACTTTTTAAGGAGGATGAAATTCTAAGGGCTTGTATTGGTTGTGGTGGTTGCTCTGGAGCTTGCACGGCGGCTCAATTTACCAATTTTAATTTCAGACTATTGCATACCTTAATCCGCAGAGGAGAGTATAAAGAAGCGAAACAAGAGGCTGAAAAGTGTATGCTTTGTGGCAAATGTTATATGACCTGTCCAAGAGGTATTAATACCCGTAAAATCATTCAGGGTATCAAGAGAATCTTTTAATTAACCAGTGAACTAATCATATTAAGCATGTATAATCACTTTGCCATACCATTTACCGTAGGAAGTATTTTTCTCTTTATCGTATTGATTGTTAAATACGTGAGATGGTTTTTCAGTCTCCCACTAGAAGACAGAAAAAAGGTGTATAAATCCATCTTATCTGTCAAAACGATATTTGCTTTTGGAGATGTACTCAAAGAATCTTTGCTCCACCTCTCTATTTTTAAACACAATCGACTATTGGGATTTATGCACTCCTCTTTAGCCTTGGGTTGGTTTCTACTTATTGTGGTTGGAGGAATAGAAGTGGCATTAGAACTGGGTCCCGGACATCCAATCTATGTGCATATTTTTTATAAGTTTTTTAATCCTATAACGGAGGGAATCGTAAGCCATTTTTTCAGCTTTTTAATGGATTTTCTGCTGCTATACGTACTCATTGGAGTTGCCTTAGCCTGGGGTAAAAGATTTAAAAAGAATAGTATGGGCATAAAACGCCGAACGAAACACAGTCTCGGTGATAGATTAGCTTTAACCGCTTTGTGGATGATATTTCCCATCCGACTATTGGCAGAAAGCGTAACCAGTGGTCTACACGATTCGGGTAGTTTTCTCACTGGTTCACTAGGTCGCTTATTCGTTCAGATTCCCTACATTGAATATGCAGAACTGCCTTTGTGGTGGATATACTCCATTGTATTATTTTTCTTTTTTGTTGCCCTACCCTTTTCTAGGTATATGCACATCTTTACAGAAATACCTCACATTTTTCTAAAGAGATGGGGCATCCAAGTAAGCAAAACTGAAATTAAAAAAGCAGATAATTTTCAAGTTCATTCTTGCTCTAAATGTGGCATTTGTATTGACCCTTGCCAATTGCAAAGGGACTTAAATTTAAACACTATGCAAGCCGTTTATTTTCTTAAAAACAGACGAAGTAATGTGGTAGATACGGAGGTTATAGACAATTGCCTGATGTGTGGACGCTGTGAAAACAAATGCCCTGTTGGCATTGATATAAACACCTTACGCTTAGCAAACAGAACAGCTATCCGGGAAGAGAATTCCGAAAATAGATATAGTTACTTAAGTGCACACTCACCAAAAATAGTTCTGGCAACTAAAAGTGAGGTTCTTCCCTACTCAGAATCCGAAGAATCTGCAACAAGCAATCCTAAGATAGGTTATTTTGCCGGCTGTATGACTAGTTTGCAACCAGCTACAATCACCTCTATGAAAAAAATATTCTCCAAATCAAAGCAGAATGTTTGGCTGGCTGATGCCA